>NZ_KQ758679.1:0-23218 GCF_001457055.1 Priestia veravalensis
TCTCACTGACTGCACGCAGACTCTCGGTTTCGTTGAGTTGTGCGAATACGAGTAATTTCAAGAATGAAGCAATGTACAGCTTCTTTGTATAGGAATTTAATTGATAGCTTTCAACCAATTCCTCGAGTTTTGTGGAGAAAATCGGTGAAAACCATTGTTCAAATGATGTTTTTCGTGTAAACTTATCCATGCTTATTGTCCTTTATTTTGGATTTGGATGGTTTATTACCACCCAACCATTATAAAGGATTTTTTTGTGCATGAATAATATTGCAGAAAATTCAGATTTATAAAGGGCTTTGAATTATTTTAATGCGACGCTAGTGATAATGTTTCTATAAATAGTATGTCACATTTAACAGTTAGGTGGTGATTAAAATCGAACTAAATAAAAGACAAGAGCACATCTTACAGATTGTAAAAGATCAAGGTCCCATTACTGGAGAGCATATTGCAGATAAGCTAAACTTAACGCGTGCAACGCTGCGACCGGACTTAGCGATTTTAACAATGGCAGGTTATTTAGAAGCACGACCTCGTGTGGGTTATTTCTATACAGGAAAAACAGGGGCGCAGCTGCTAACGGATAAAATCAAAAAAATCCAAGTTCAGGACTATCAATCTATTCCTGTTGTAGTCAATGAGAATGTGTCCGTATACGATGCGATTTGTACGATGTTTCTAGAAGATGTAGGAACGTTGTTTGTTGTGGATGAACAGTCGTTATTAGTAGGAGTTCTATCTCGAAAAGACTTGCTGCGTGCCAGCATCGGGAAACAAGAGCTTACATCAATTCCTGTTCATATTATTATGACTAGGATGCCTAACATTACATATTGTCATCGTGAAGAGCTTCTCATTGATATTGCACAAGTGCTGATTGAGAAACAAATTGATGCCATTCCCGTGGTGAAAAAAGTAGACGCAGGACTTGAGGTAGTAGGAAGAGTGACCAAAACAAATATCACAAAATTACTAGTAGCACTGGCTCATGATGAAGTATTATAATCGAAGTGATTAAAATGATTAAGGGGATGTGCCAAAATGAACAACCCATGCTTATATGTAATTTCAGATTCGGTTGGGGAAACAGCAGAATTAGTTGTCAAAGCAGCTTCCAGTCAATTTAATATGACGGAGTTTATTATTAAACGAGTTCCTTATGTAGAAGATACTGCTACGTTAGCAGAAGTGGTATCTTTGGCTAAGTTGAATAATGGAATTATTGGATTTACGCTTGTGAAACCAGAAATGCGAAACTTTTTGCTGAACGAAGCGGCTAAAAAAGGCGTGGAAGTTTTTGATATTATTGGACCGCTTATTGATAAAATTCAATCATCCTATCAGCTATCGCCAAGATATGAACCAGGAACGGTTCGCAAGCTAGATGATGATTATTTCAAAAAAGTGGAAGCGATTGAATTTGCAGTTAAATATGATGATGGACGAGATCCAAGAGGCATTCTGCGAGCAGATATTGTGCTCATTGGAGTATCACGAACGTCTAAAACGCCGCTGTCTCAGTTTTTAGCTCATAAACGTTTAAAGGTGGCTAACGTTCCAATCGTACCGGAAGTAGATCCACCAGAAGAACTCTTTCACGTGTCGCCTAAAAAATGCATTGGCCTGATGATTAGTCCTGATAAATTGAATGATATTCGCAAAGAACGTTTAAAATCATTAGGACTAAATGACCAAGCTATTTACGCAAACATTGAAAGAATTAAAGAGGAGTTAGATTTCTTCCAAGGAATTGTCGATAAAATTGGATGTGAAGTAGTGGACGTCTCAAATCGAGCTGTAGAAGAGACTGCTGGAATTATTGCGAAAATCATTCAACAAAAGAAATAAAGCAGTTGTCAGTTGCACGAAGAAATGACGTGACAACACTGTGTTGCTTTATGAGCCATCATTCCTGAATGATGGCCCTTTGCGTAAAGGGCTACTCTTTAACTTTATGGTAGAAAATATTGCGTAGTTATATTATAATTAAAAATTGTGATAAAAAAGAATAGTTTTAGGTTTAGACTCTGTGAAGAACGAATAAACTATTTATATAAATGTCAAGGATTGAGTCTAAAAAGTATTCGACAAACGCAATCTACATGAAATTACAAATGGTAGAAGGAATCTGTGGAGGGATGTAGAATACAGAGTTATAGCAAAAGAAACTATACGATTTTTGTCGATGCTGATGCGTGTCCTGTAAAAAAAGAGATTGTAGAACTGGCACATACATACTGCGTTGAGGTTGTTTTTGTTGCTTCATATGCTCACATGCAAACAAACCCTTCAGCTGGTAAGTGGGTTTACGTAGATAGTGAGAAGGAAGCAGTAGACTTATACATTTTAAATCATGTTCAGCAAGGAGATGTCGCTGTAACACAGGATACAGGGTTAGCGAGCATGCTTCTTAGTCGACGTGTTTATGTATTGTCTCCACGTGGAAAAGTATATAGTGAGAACGATATGGATACGGTTCTTTTTTTTCGATATGTTTCAGCAAAGGAAAGAAAAGCAGGTCGCTATTCAAAAGGTCCTAAAGCTTTTAACGATGAAGACAGAGAAAAATTCAGCACAGCACTCGAAAAAATATTGTCGAAACGTGAAGGAATTTAGCTTTTGATGAAGAATTACTATAGAAATACGGAGCTGTTAACATGGCAAATCGAATTCCTGATGAAGTGATTGATCGTATTCGGCGTTCAGTAGATATTGTCGATGTCATAAGCGACTATGTGCAGCTAACGAAACAGGGCCGAAACTATTTTGGGCTGTGTCCGTTTCATGGGGAAAATACACCATCGTTTTCCGTATCGCCAGATAAGCAAATTTATCATTGCTTTGGCTGTGGAGCTGGAGGAAACGCATTTTCATTTGTTATGGATTTAGAGGGGCTTTCATTTACCGAAGCTGCTCAACACCTTGCTGATAAAGGAAACATTCCATTTGAATATGAAGTGCAACAGCCGAGCTCTGAGGGTTCAAAGTCAGAAAATGCCCTTGTTGATGCACATGAGCTTTTAAAGAAATTTTATCATCATTTATTGGTAAATACAAAAGAAGGCCAGGAAGCCTATGACTATTTAATCAACCGTGGTTTCACAAGAGAAATTATAGACGAGTTTGAAATTGGATATGCGCTAGATTCCTGGGATTTCGTTACTAAGTTTTTAACAAAGCGTGGATTTAAGCCAGATGAAATGGAAGCTGCAGGTCTTATTATTAAACGAAATCAAGAAGAAAGCTATTTCGATCGGTTTCGAGATCGAGTTATGTTTCCTATTGCAGACTTACAAGGAAGAACCATTGCTTTTTCAGGTCGCCTATTAAAAGAGATAAAAGGGCAGCCTAAGTATCTAAATAGTCCCGAAACTTCAATCTTTAATAAAAGTCGTACACTCTACAATTTTCACCGTGCAAAAAAACACATCAGAAAAAATCAACAAGTCATTTTATTTGAAGGATTCGCAGACGTTATTTCATCGGTTACTGCTGAGTGTCAACAGTCAATTGCAACGATGGGTACTGCGCTTACAGAAGAGCAGGCAAAAATTATTCGTCGAAACGTTGAATCCGTTATTGTATGCTATGATGCAGACTCGGCAGGTATTGAAGCTGCGTATAAAGCTGTGAATATTTTAACAGATGCAGGCTGCTCAGTAAAAGTCGCCACGATGCCGGATGGATATGACCCTGACGATTATATAAAAGAGTTTGGAGCAGCAAAATTTCGAAACGAAGTCATTGAAAACAGCTTGACGCTTATGGCGTTTAAAATGCGATACTTGCGACGTGGTAAGAACTTGCAGATTGAAGCTGATCGCATGAAGTACATTGATGAAGTGTTAAAAGCAGTTAGTCAATTAACAAAAGCGGTCGAAAAAGACTATTACCTCAGGCAACTGTCTCAAGAGTTTTCAATTTCATTAGATGCTTTAAAGGAACAGCAGCAACAAGTTCGCCATGAAGTGAAAAAGAAAAAGGATAATGATTCTTGGAATAGAAATACTATATCAAGACATCCTGTCACCAAAAAAAACCTTCTTCCTGCACATGAAAATGCAGAGAGGCATTTAATTGCATATATGCTAAAAGACAGGGATATAGCGTTTCGGATTCAAGATCTGCTTCAAGCACAGTTTAATATAGAAGAACATAGGGCTCTTGTGACATACTTGTATGGTTACTACGAAGAAGGGTATAGTCCTAACCCAAGCAACTTTATCGAACGTATTCCTGATTCAAATCTGACAGGTTTAGCTTCGGAACTAGCGATGATGTCAATTAACGAAGAATTGTCGGAGCAAGCGTTGCATGATTACATTCAACAAGTGTTGAATTATGAAAAGAAGTCCATAATAAAAGAAAAAGAGCAGCAAAGGCAAGAAGCGGAGCGTCAAAAGGATTATGTAAAGGCTGCGACGATTGCAATGGAAATTTTGGAATTAAAAAAGGCGTTAAAATAAAACGTGTTTATTAGTCCCACTTTTAAAAAAGGTGTCCTCAAAATTTTGGAAGGAGGGGATTTGATGGCTGAAAAATCAGCACATTCAAAGCAACTTGATTCAGATTTAACAATAGAGCAAGTCAAAGAACAATTGACTGAAATTGGTAAAAAACGTGGTGTTCTCACATATGAAGAAATTGCCGAGCGCATGGCAAATTTTGAAATTGAGTCCGACCAAATGGATGAATACTATGAATTCCTTGGTGAACAAGGTGTTGAAGTGATGAGTGAAGCAGAAGCAAATGAAGATGCGGATCCAGATATTCAACAATTGTCTAAGGAAGAAGAGTTTGATTTGAATGATCTTAGCGTGCCACCAGGAGTAAAAATCAATGACCCTGTTCGTATGTATTTGAAAGAAATTGGTCGTGTAGATCTTCTATCTGCTGAAGAAGAAATTAACTTGGCAAAACGTATTGAAGAAGGCGATGAAGAAGCTAAGCGCCGTTTAGCAGAAGCAAACTTACGTCTAGTTGTAAGTATTGCTAAGAGATATGTAGGACGCGGCATGCTTTTCTTAGATTTAATTCAAGAAGGAAATATGGGCCTAATTAAAGCAGTTGAAAAGTTTGATTACCGTAAAGGTTACAAATTTAGTACGTATGCAACATGGTGGATTCGTCAAGCCATCACACGTGCGATTGCAGACCAAGCAAGAACAATTCGTATTCCTGTACACATGGTAGAAACAATTAACAAGTTAATTCGTGTTCAACGTCAATTACTGCAAGACTTAGGTCGTGAGCCATCTCCAGAAGAAATTGCAGAGGATATGGATTTAATGCCAGAAAAAGTACGTGAAATCTTAAAAATTGCGCAAGAGCCTGTTTCACTTGAAACGCCTATTGGTGAAGAAGATGATTCTCATTTAGGTGACTTCATTGAAGATCAAGATGCAACATCGCCTTCTGAGCACGCTGCTTATGAACTATTAAAAGAGCAATTAGAAGACGTCTTAGATACGTTAACAGATCGTGAAGAAAATGTGCTGCGTCTTCGTTTTGGCTTAGATGATGGTCGTACACGTACACTTGAAGAAGTTGGAAAAGTGTTTGGCGTAACGCGTGAACGTATTCGTCAAATTGAAGCAAAAGCGCTACGTAAGTTAAGACATCCAAGCCGCAGCAAGCGCTTAAAGGATTTCTTAGAATAGAATTTGTGATGAATTAATAGTTTACTTCTATATAGGAGTAAACTATTTTTTTGCTTCTTTTTTTTACCAATCACTACCCTTTGAATATATTTTACTGAAATGAGTTTTGTTTTGCAAATGCTCTTTTAAAAAAAATCCACTAATTTATCCAGTCACGCCCTTAAATGCAATCGCTGTCATTTTTTAAAAGAAACTTTAGTTTATTATATCATGAAATAGATTCTCTTATTTTAAAAGTTGAGAAAATTTACAAAAATGACTTATAATTAATTATTGTAAGCGTATACATTTTGTTTGGGGGGATTTGAGATGAATTTTGAATTAACGGCAGAACAGAAAATGATTCAAAAAACACTTCGAGAGTTTTCTGAAGCTGAGGTTGCACCAGGAGCATTGGAACGAGACAAGACGAAAGAATTTCCGTTAGATGTGTTTAAAAAGTTATCTGATTTAGGCGTTATGGGACTTCCTTTCCCAGAAGAGTATGGTGGGGGTGGTGCTGATACGGTCAGCTTTGCAATTGTAGTAGAAGAGCTAAGCAGAGCGTGTGGTTCAACGGGAATTACATATTCTGCTCATGTATCGTTAGGGGGTGCGCCTATTCACCTATTTGGAACACCGGAGCAAAAAGAAAAATACTTAGTTCCAATCTGCACAGGAGAATCGTTTGGAGCATTTGGGTTAACTGAGCCTAATGCGGGAAGTGATGCTGGAGGAACTGAAACAAGTGCAGAGTTAGAAAATGGTGAATATATGATTAACGGTAGTAAATGCTACATTACCAATGCAAGCTATGCAAAATTTTTAGCTTTGACAGCTGTAACGGCAAGACATGAAGGAAAAAAAGAGATTTCTGCGTTAATTGTGCCGACTGATGCAGCTGGTTTCTCAGTCATCGATAATTATGAAAAGATGGGACTTCATGCTTCAAATACAACGGAACTAATTCTAGAAGACGTAAAAGTGCCAGAAGAAAATCTACTTGGCAAAAAAGGAGAGGGATTTAAGCAATTCTTAAAAACGCTCGACGGAGGACGAATTGGAATTGGAGCAATGGGAGTTGGAATTGCTCAAGCGGCTTATGAAAAAGCTCTTGCTTATGCACAAGAAAGAAAGCAGTTTGGAAAAACACTTTCGTCTTTTCAAGCAATCCAATTTAAACTAGCAGATATGGCCATGAAAGTGGAACTGGCAAGAACAATGGTTTATAAGGCAGCATGGCTGAAAGATCAAGGCAAACCTTTTACTAAGGAAGCAGCCATATGTAAACTATATGCCTCTGAAATATGTATGGAAGTAGCGAGCCAAGCGATTCAAATCCACGGTGGATACGGTTATATGAAAGAGTATCAGGTTGAGCGCTTTTTACGTGATGCCAAGCTGTTGGAGATTGGCGAAGGGACATCTGAAATTCAGCGTTCCGTTATTGCTAGGCAAATTGGGTGCTAATTAACTACTTGAAAAGTGTAAACGCTTCGAAAAATAGTAGATTTTATGGATAGGTTAGATAATTCTGTAAATAAAACCCTTTCACTTGTCCTCGTTTTACAGTAAAATAAAGATGCTTATACTATTTTTGCTATTTCACGGGATGGGAATACATAAAGGGGGTATAGTTAATGAATCGAAATCCACTGATACCATTTTTGCTTATTGCACTTATTGGAATTGGATTAATGGTAACCTTCTCATTTAATGGTCTCAACAACGCAGAAGAAATAGCCGCTGAAAAAGAAGGTGGAGGCGAAGAAGATCAAGCCTCAGCAAAGCCTGAAGATCTCTATCAACAAAACTGTATTGGATGTCACGGCGATCAGTATCAAGGAGGCGTAGGGCCAGCTTTAAAAGGAGTGGGCGACAAGCTTTCTGAAGAAGAAATTGCTGATATCCTAGTGAACGGAAAGGGATCAATGCCACCAGGGTTAATATCTGCTGAAAAAGCTCCTGAGATGGCGAAATGGGTTTCAGAAATTAAATAAATAGGATTTTTATGGTAGCCTCTTACAAACGAAGAGGCTTTTTTTTATGGGATATAGGAAATAATAGAAGCGGAGTCACAGTATGATTCGCAACAGTGTTTGTGATAAAATAAGGAACAGTAATTACATAAAGAATAGGTGACAAGACAATGAATGAGCTAAAATTATCCAAGCGACTAGAAGAAGTCGCAAAATCAATTCCAAAAGGAGCTATGCTTGCTGATATTGGATCAGATCATGCTTATCTACCTTGCTATGCATATTTACAAGGGTATATAAAAGGAGCAATTGCAGGTGAAATTACAGAAGGTCCTTTTCAATCAGCTGTTAAGCAGGTAGAAAAAACAAACTTAACAGACGTTATTGAAGTAAGAAAAGGCGATGGGTTATCTGTTATTAAACCGGGTGAAGTAGACTGCATTACAATTGCAGGAATGGGTGGAACTTTAATTCAAACCATTTTAGAAGACGGGAAAGAAAAGCTACAGGGCGTTACAAGACTTGTGCTTCAGCCTAATATTGGGGCTCATCATATCAGACAGTGGTTAATTGAACATAAATGGTCTTTAATTGACGAAAAAATCATGGAAGATGACGGTCGAATCTATGAAATTCTTGTTGCTGAACAAGGAGAGCCGTTAGAGTCTTATGATGAAAAAGTTGAAGCGGGAATTTTAGTAGGTCCAATCTTAGCAAAAGAGAAAAACGATGCTTTTAAAAAGAAATGGAATCATGAGCTAGCTCATACAAAAAAGATCGTCGAGCAAATGGAGAAATCAGCTACAACAAAAGAAGGGCAAGAAAAAAAGAAAAAGCTAGAAAATGAAATTCGAATCATTGAGGAGGTTTTATCATGAATAAAGTACCAAACGGTTATCAAGTTATTGAACTGTTTGAGTCTTTTTCCCCGAAGCACTTAGCTATGGAAGGGGATAAAATTGGTTTGCAAATCGGGACATTAAACAAGCCGGTTCATAAAGTGATAATTACCTTAGATGTATTAGAAACGGTTGTTGATGAAGCGATTGAAAAACATGTTGATCTCATTATCGCTCATCATCCTCCTATCTTTCGACCATTACAACAAATTCAAACGGACCAACCCGCTGGCCGTATTGTTGAAAAGTGCATTAAACATGATATTGCGGTATACGCTGCTCATACGAACTTAGATATTACTGAGGGTGGGGTTAACGATTTGTTAGCTGATGCATTAGGTTTGCAAAATACCGAAGTGCTTGTTCCAACGGGTGCTGAAGAACTAAATAAACTTGTAGTCTATGTGCCAAAAACTCACTATGAAGCCGTTCACCAAGCTATCTCAGAAGCCGGTGCAGGTGAGGTAGGGCTATATAGTGGCTGTGCTTTCTTTACAGAAGGGATTGGAACCTTCACTCCATCTGAGCAGGCAAACCCTTATATCGGCTCACAGGGTACTGCAGAACGCGTGAACGAAGTGAAAATTGAAACGATCTTTCCAGCAAAGCTTCAAAAAAAAGTTGTACAAGCTGTGCTGCGTGCTCACCCATATGAAGAAGTAGCGTATGACATTTATAAGCTTAAGCAAAAAGGAAAAGAGTACGGTCTTGGGAAGATTGGAAAGCTTCCTCGTGAGATGACTTTAAAAGAATTTGCTCATCATGTAAAAGAAGCGTTAGATGTAGAAGGGCTAAGAGTTGTTGGTGACTTACATGATACGGTGAAAAAGGTAGCCGTATTAGGTGGAGATGGTAACAAATACATCTCTAATGCAAAGTTTAAAGGTGCGGACGTTTACGTTACAGGAGACTTATATTTTCACGTAGCTCATGACGCGATGATGATGGGATTGAACGTTATCGATCCTGGTCATCATGTGGAAAAGGTAATGCGTCAAGGGGTTGAAAAGAAAATGCAAGAGCTATGTAAAGACAAAAAGTTTGAGTGCACGATCTTTTCTTCTCAAGTTGATACAAATCCATTTACGTTTCTATAAAAAAGATGCTCATCAGAGCATCTTTTTTTAGGATGATTTTTTTGTACGTACTTTTGGTAAGATTTTTGATAAAGGAACAGCTTTTTCGCGCGTCCAAGTCGTTTCATCAGCAGGGTCAAACTGCTCTAGATACTTAATGACTTCTTTTGTAATTGGCGTAGGAGTTGATGCACCAGCCGTTACAGCAACAGAAGTAGCATCTTTAAGCCAATCCACTTCAAGTTCAGAAATATCGCTAATACGATAAGCTTTTGTTCCAGCAATCTCTTCAGAAACCTGCGCTAGGCGGTTAGAGTTATTACTTTTTGGATCACCAACAACAATTGTCACGTCGGCTTCTCCGGCTTGTTCCGCTACCGCTTCTTGACGTACTTGTGTTGCTAGGCAAATTTCTTTATGAACTTCAGCATGAGGGTACTTCTCCTGAACTTTTTCAATCACATCGGCTACGTCCCATTGGCTCATTGTTGTTTGATTAGTCACAATGATTTTATCTCTTGTAATCGCAAGGGATTCCACATCTTCTTCTTTTTCAATTAGATGAACGATGTGAGGTGCAATTCCAACTGCACCTTCTGGCTCAGGATGGCCTTTTTTGCCGATATAGACAACCTCATAGCCTTCTTTTTCTTTTGCAAGAATAAGGTCATGGGTTTTTGTTACGTCTGGACACGTTGCGTCAATGGTAACAAGTCCTTTTTCCTTTGCGCGTTCTTTTACTTCTGGTGATACACCATGAGCTGTAAAAATGACCGTACCTTCATTAATTTTATCTAAAATCTCTAAACGGTTTGCACCGTCTAGGGTAATGATTCCATCTTCTTCAAACGCGTCTGTTACGTGCTTGTTATGCACAATCATGCCTAATATATAAATTGGGCGTGGAAGTGATGTATCCAAAGCTGCGTTGCGTGCAATAACCATTGCATCAACAACTCCATAGCAATAGCCGCGTGGAGCAATTTTTATAACCTTCATTAGTATCCTCCTCATCATAAGGTGACGAGTATTTGTAAACTCCTTTCTATTATATAAAAGCATGAACAATAATACAAAGAATATATTGGTGCTGTAATGGTTCATCTCAATAACTGGAATTAGCCCTTAGTTTCGATGCAAGTATGTATAAAAGGTAGATGTTAACCTCTCTACCTTTTTTATCTTAAATGTAAAGCTTTGGTGTTGATTGGCGTACCTTTTTAACAGATTTAATTTCTTGATTATCAAAATCAAACTCGTCACTTTCCGATTTTTTTTCTTTTTCGTCCTCTTTTAAACCATCAACCTGCTTACTTACTTCATTTTCTTTTTCTTCGCTATCGTTATTTGCGTCATTCTCTTCTCCTTCATCTGTATCCGCCGTTCGTAATAGCTGATACATTTTTAGGAGAGATGGAGCGTTTTTAACGAGTGGTCCGTATTGTTGTACCATTGGCCCCATGGTTTCAGCTACTTTAATAACCTTTTGAATATTGGTCATCATAGAGCTAAGCGTAGCAGGGTTCGTTAAGTTCTGCAAGTTACTTAATAATGAAGCAGACGATGCTGGTGTAGCTGCACTTTGAACCGTATTAAATAGAGAAGTAGGTGGAATCATCCTTTGAGATCCAGCAGCTCCAGAACCTCCAATGGCTTCAGGACCTCTGGCACCAGAACGACCTCTTCCAAATATACGAGCTAGTAAATTCCCTGGACCACGAGACGTTCTTTGAGGGTTGATTCCCTGTGTATTCGGGAAGAATGTTTGTTGAGTATTAGTAGGTCCAAAAGGACTCTGCATACGAGGGGGAAAGGATGGTCTTCTTGGAATCAAAGAGCGCACCTCCTTTAGGTTAGTAAACTTCTTCTTTATCCTATGCATTTGTACCGAAAATGTTTGCAAAACCCAACATAAGTTTTTAGAATCGAAATGATCAGTAGTCAGCGAGAGCAAAATGGATTATAATCATATATTGTGTTTAAAATTGAACGTGACAGTAAAAAAAGGAGATTTAATATGGAAAAAACTAACTTTGAACGTTTTGAGCTACAGCCATTTTTAATAGAAGCAATCAAGCAATTAGGGTTTTATAACCCAACGGAAATTCAAGAACGCTTAATTCCATCAGTTTTAAAGGGAGACAGCGTTATTGGTCAGTCGCAAACTGGAACAGGTAAAACACATGCATATTTACTTCCTCTTTTAGAAAAAGTAAATCCAGCAAAACAAGAAGTACAGGTTGTTATTGCGGCACCAACACGTGAGTTAGCTTCACAAATTTATAAAGAAGTACTAAAGATTACGAAGTACTGTGAAGAAGGCAAAGAAATTACGGCAAAATGTTTTATTGGTGGAACAGACAAGCAGCGTACGATTGAAAAGCTAAAAAAACAGCCGCAAATTGTCGTTGGAACACCTTCACGTTTATTTGACTTAGTGAATGAAAAAGCGTTATTTGTTCATACAACTGCAGCAATCGTTGTGGATGAAGCAGATTTAATGCTTGATATGGGCTTTTTAGAAGATGTAGATCGCTTAGCGAGTAGCATGCCTGAAAAGCTTCAAATGCTTGTATTCTCAGCTACAATTCCAGAGAAATTAAAGCCATTCTTGAAAAAATATATGGATAACCCTAAGTATTCTCACGTATCACCAAACCAAGTAGCAGCAGCTAAGCTAGAGCATGTATTAGTACCACTTCGTCACCGTAACAAGTTTAAACTTTTACATGATATGCTTTTGTCGTATAACCCATATTTAGCTATTGTGTTTACCAACACGAAGAAGATGGCTGATGAAGTAGCGGATGATTTAATGGCAAAAGGTCTTCGCGTAGGTCGTATTCATGGGGATTTAACGCCGCGTGATCGTAAGAAAATGATGAAACAAATCTCAAATTTAGAGTTTCAATACGTTGTTGCAACAGATTTAGCAGCTCGCGGTATTGATATTGAAGGAATTAGCCACGTAATTAACTTTGAGCTTCCTTCAGACCTGGATTTTTATATTCATCGTGTAGGACGTACAGCACGTGCTGGATATTCAGGAATTGCTGCTACAATGTATGATGTAGAAGATGAAGATGCAGTGATTCGACTTGAGAAAATGGGAATTGAGTTTGTGAACAAAGACTTAAAAAACGGTGAGTGGATTTCAATTGATGACCGCAACCGTCGTAAAAAACGTCAAAAGAAAACGGATGACGTTGATAAAGAAGCAAGTCGCTTAATTCAAAAGCCGAAGAAAGTAAAACCTGGTTATAAGAAAAAACGTGCTCGAGAAATTCAAAAATTTGTTCAGAAGAAAAAAAGAAGCGAGCGCCGGAATAATCGATAAAACAGAGGTGGTAACAACATGTTAAAAATCGGTTCACACGTATCAATGAGTGGGAAAAAGATGTTACTTGGTGCTAGTGAAGAAGCTGTTTCATATGGAGCGAATACGTTTATGATTTATACGGGTGCTCCTCAAAATACAAGACGCAAAAAAATTGAAGAGCTAAACATTGAAGCTGGTCTACAGCATATGAAAGAAAACGGTATTGATAATATCGTTGTGCATGCTCCATATATCATTAACATTGGGAATACAACAAATCCAGCCACGTTTGAGCTTGGAGTAGAGTTTTTAACTTCAGAAATTCAGCGCACGCATGCTCTTGGGGCTCGCCAAATTGTGCTTCATCCAGGAGCTCATGTAGGAGCGGGGGCAGAAACAGGAATCAAGCAGATTATTAGTGGGTTAAACGAAGTGCTTCGTCCAGACCAAGAAGTACAAATTGCTTTAGAAACAATGGCTGGAAAAGGTTCTGAATGTGGAAGAAGTTTTGAAGAAATCGCTATGATTATTGATGGAGTGACACATAACGAAAAGCTGTCGGTTTGCTTTGATACATGTCACGTTCACGATGCAGGCTATGATATTGTGAATGATTTTGACGGTGTGCTAAACGAATTCGACAAAACAGTAGGTATCGACCGTATTAAAGTACTGCACGTTAACGATAGTAAAAATAGCTGTGGGGCTAAAAAAGACCGACATGAAAATATTGGATTTGGCCATATTGGATTTGACGCGTTAAATTACATTGTCCATCATCCAGCATTTGTGGATGTACCTAAAATTTTAGAAACGCCGTACGTTGGTATTGACAAAAAGACGAAAAAAGCACCGTATAAGCTTGAAATTGATATGCTAAAAGCAAAAACGTTTGATCCCGAGTTACAAAATAAGCTGATGAGCTAACAGTTAAAATAAGCTGGGACATAAGTATTTGAGCTAACGAGATATCCGAACTAGTGGAAGTTAACGACTTTTGATAGTTTGGGTATCTTTTTGTTTGTTTTGAAAATAAGTTAAAAAGCCTAGTGGAATGGAGCGTAAGACATATGACTCCTGCGGGAACAGAGGAAAGGCTGAGACCCCGCAGCGCAGCGAGGAGGCTCAGATTCCTCTCCGCGGAAAGCGAGTGTCTGCAGCGCAATGGAACGAACTGGTTATTACAGCCTAAAGACTTTAGAAAAGGCATACGTGGTCTTTGAGAAAAAATCGTTTCGTTTTTTCTTAGACTCTTTGTTTATGTTACATCAGTTTTTGGAACAGCTCATTAACCTTTTTAGCCGTTTCACGATCTGTTACTTGAGCAATTTGTTTAATTAAATAACGCCGCTCAGATTCATTGTAAATATTTACAGGTTTTTGCTTAATGACGTTTACAAGAGTATGAGCCTGTTCAGGTGTAATGAATACATTATACTGCTTACTATAGCTAAGCAGCTCTTTGGGTGTTAAGTTATTTATTTTTTTGTTAACGATTTGTTGAACAATTTTCATGTCAATCCCTCCTCGTTATATATATTGTATGAGGGAAAGTGCCACATGTGCCTATTTTCTTTATGTGTTAAAGTTTACAACAAAGTAGGATTGAGGTATACTACTAGAATGATTAAATCGTAACGATTCTGACATGAATGGGGTAACGGCTAAGACAATAAACCGTGCCCTGTTCGTCGTGCTTAAATATAGAAAAGAATGGTGATGGATATGAGTATAGCGAATGCTATTGAAGTTGAACAATTATCGTTCCAATACGATGGGAGATATGTTTTAGAAGACATTAGCTTTTCAATTCCAAAAGGGTCTTTTTTAGGGCTTGTGGGTCCAAATGGCTCTGGAAAATCAACGCTTATTAAATGTATTCTAGGATTGCAGAAGCCTTCAAAAGGATTAATTCGCTTATTTGGGACAGAACAAAGAAAATTTAAAGAGCGAAGCAAAATTGGCTATGTGTCACAAAAAGCAAATAGTTTTAACAGTGGTTTTCCCGCAACTGTATTTGAAGTTGTATCAACAGGGCTAACGTCTAAGATTGGCTTGTTTAAGTTTATGACACCAGCACATCGAAAAAAAGTCAAAGAAGCAATAGCGGCAGTTGGTATGAGTGAGTTTATAAATCGAAATATAGGTGAGTTATCCGGTGGACAGCAACAGCGTATTTTTATTGCACGTGCTCTTGTGAGTGATCCGGAGCTGCTTATATTAGATGAGCCAACGGTTGGTGTGGATGCTCAAAATGTTCAAAATTTTTATCAATTATTAGAAAAGCTAAATAAGGAACACGGAATTACGCTGTTACTTGTTACGCATGATATTGGAACGATCACTGATAAAGTAACGCACGTTGCGTGTTTAAATAAATTTTTACATTTTCACGGGGAATCAAAGGACTTTGAAACGTTTTGTGAGCATGATGTATCCATGTTTTATGGACATGACATTCATATGTTAACTCATCACCATGACCATGGAGGGCAGCACGCATGATTGCAAGTTTATTTGAATTTGAATTTTTACGCAATGCATTTGCAACGGGAATGATTATTGGAATCCTAGCTCCGCTTTTGGGCGCTTTTATCGTTGTGCGCCGCCTTTCTCTTATTGCAGATGCGCTTAGCCATGTAACTCTTGCCGGAATTTCTTTCAGCTTGTTATTGAGTCAGAAAGTAGGGTTTATGCAAGGGGTAAATCCACTATATCTAGGAATGGTTGCTTCAGTTGGAGGATCGCTTTTCATTGAAAAGCTACGTGCGGTTTACAAGCATTACCAAGAATTAGCCATTCCCATTATTTTATCGGGCGGAATAGGAATTAGTGCCATTTGTATTTCATTAGCAGATGGCTTTAACAATGACCTAATGAATTATTTGTTTGGTAGCGTGAGTGCTGTAAGCCGATCGGATTTATGGACGGTTATTGGTATTGCGGTAGTAGTTATTACGCTCGTTTTCGTATTTTATAAAGAATTATTTATTTTATCCTTTGATGAAGAGCATGCGTCAGCATCTGGCATTAAAGCGAAATGGGTGCATTTTTTATTTATCGTAATGGTTGCTTTAGTTATTGCGGTTTCCATGCGAATTGTTGGAATTTTATTAGTGTCATCCTTAATGACGCTCCCGGTAGCAGCGAGCATTCGCTTAGCTAATGGTTTCAAACAAACCATTTTATTATCGGTCATGTTTGGAGAAGTATCCGTACTAGGTGGGTTGTTTTCAGCTTACTATTTAGATTTAGCTCCCGGAGGTACAATTGTTGTCATTGCTGTTATAATTTTAATTATATCAATTATGATTAACAAAGGGCGAAAGGGGAAAAGAACATGAATTTGTCAGAAGCAATTAATTTGTTAAAAGATGAAGGATATAAGCATACTGGAAAACGAGAAGAAATGCTTACGTTGTTTTCAAAAACGGATAAGTACTTAACGGCTAAAGATGTGTTAGAGCATATGCGATTGGATTATCCAGGTCTTAGCTTTGATACTATTTATCGTAACTTATCACTATTTGCAGACCTTGGCATATTAGAGATGACGGAGCTTTCAAGTGAAAAGCACTTCCGCTTTAAATGTGCAACTAAACACCACCATCATCACTTTATTTGCTTAGAATGCGGCAAAACAAAAGAAATTGATGCTTGTCCAATGAAGTATGTAAACGAAGACTTAAAGGGATTCGATGTAACGGGACATAAATTTGAAATCTACGGCAAATGTACGGATTGTAACGAGCAAGTGGTAAACTAAATTTTATAAACAAAGAGGCTGGGATATAAGTAATTCAGCCAATGATAAACCTGAACGATCGAGAGTTTCTCACTTTTAATCGTTCAGGTTTTTTGGTTGATTGTGAAAACAATGTTGGAAACAGGGTGGAATGGAGCGTAGGACACTCGACTCCTGCGGGAAAGAGAGGGAAAACTGAGATCCCGCAGCGCAGCGAGGAAGCTCAGGTTCCTCCCCACGGAAAGCGAGTGGCCGTAGCGCAATGGAACGAACGTGTTGAGACAAACTAAAGAGATGGGAACAGCTAGTGTTCGTCTTTTAGAAGCAATCATTTTGTTATGTCCCAAACTCTTTAGTGTTGCAATTATGATTGTATTTTTAACCAATTGTTTACCCATTCATTTGCTTCTATCCAATTATGAACCCGTACCACTTTTGACGGCACTGGAAGGCGGTTATAAGGTGTATCAAAAAGAATGACGGGTATATCGCACTCTTCGCTTATATCACAAGCATTATCGTGTTTGTCCTCAAAAAAGATATCCACTTTGTGCTTTTTCGCTGCTTCTACTTTAAAGTGCGTTCCAATTAGTTCAATATGATGAAAGGATACATCATGTTCATTAAACCAATTTTCTGTCACATCCAATAGCTTATCTGAGCGAGCGCTGATAAAAAAGAGCTCATGCTGCTTATGCCATTGCTGCAAAATTTCCTTTGCATGTGGAGCAAGAGGGGATGTTTTGTAAATGGCAGCTTCGTTGTCTGTAAACCATTGTGCTAATTCTTCGCGAGTAGCATTTACAAAAGGTAAAAAATCATACTCCGTAATATCTTCGTAAGTTAAATTTGCATTAAATGCTTTATTCAAATGAGGAACAAATGTTTCGGGTGAAGTGACTGTTCCATCAATGTCAATTCCAAATCGTTTAGACAACCAATTGCACTCCAATCTGTAAAATCTTCTCTAGCGGCTTGTTATGTTAAGTGTACTAAAGTAAGAAAACATTAACAACTATAATTTTAAGATGACATCACATACTATAAATGCTCCTTTATTTCAGAAAGTGAGGGATAGACATGGAGAATGAGCAGCATGAACGACGTAAGGATATAGATTATGACGCGTACGAAGCAGACTTTATGGAAGAAACGGCTGCTGAGATAGCAGTTCCAGCTTCAGCACGTGAAGAGCATATTCATCGTGAACATGAAGTAGTTGATCGAGATGAAGGGAAAGGGTATGGGCGTTTTGCGCTAATCCTATCCATTCTTTCGTTATTCTTCTTGCCAATTATCCTTGGCGCAGCTGGGATTATTTTAGGGTTTATCGCACGAAGAAAAGGAGCATATACGTTAGGAGCATGGGCAATAGGAATTGGGATTGTATCCATTATTGTGGGAACCTTTGTCCTCCCGTTCTTTTAACAAAGAAAACAGGGTACCGAAACGGTACCCTGTTTTTTAAGCATTTTGTTCTGCTTTTTGTTTTTCATAATATTCTTCAGCAATTTTATCTACTTCTTTTTTCAACTCTTCAACCATTGTTTCCTCTGGAACCTTACGAACGATTTCACCCTTGCGGAAGAGCAATCCTTCACCTCGAGCGCCAGCAATTCCGATATCGGCTTCACGAGCTTCACCAGGTCCGTTTACTGCACAACCTAATACGGCAACTTTAATTGGTGCCTTAATGTGTGAAATATACTCTTCGACTTCGTTTGCAATGCTAATGAGGTCAATTTCAATGCGTCCGCATGTAGGACAAGAAATTAAAGTCGCTGCGTTAGCTGCTAAACCGAATGATTTTAATAATTCGCGAGCTACCTTTACTTCTTCAACTGGATCGGCACTTAAAGATACACGAACGGTATTTCCAATACCTTTAGATAAAATAGCACCTAATCCAGCAGCGCTTTTTACTGTTCCAGCAAATAATGTACCAGACTCTGTGATACCTAAGTGTAGAGGATAATCAAAAGCTTTTGCTGCCTTTTCATATGCTTCAATGGCTAGGTTTACATCAGAAGCTTTCATGGATACGATGATATCGTGGAAGTCTAAATCCTCTAGAATTTTAATGTGATGTAATGCACTTTCCACCATGCCATCAGCCGTTGGATATCCGTATTTATCTAGAATACGCTTTTCAAGTGACCCTGCGTTAACTCCAATACGAATTGGAATACCCTTAGCTTTCGCAGCGTTCACAACAGCTTCAACTTTTTCACGGCGTCCAATGTTTCCTGGGTTAATTCGAATTTTATCAGCTCCGCCTTCAATTGCTTTTAAAGCAAGACGGTAATCGAAATGAATGTCAACAACTAAAGGGATATTGATTTGTTTTTTAATATCTGCAATAGCATTTGCTGCGCGCTCATCTGGGCAAGCTACGCGAACAACTTGACACCCTGCTTCTTCTAGGCGCTTGATTTCAGCAACCGTTGCTTCAACATCATGTGTCTTTGTTGTTGTCATGCTTTGGATAACTACTTCATTATTACCACCGATTGTTAAATTTCCAACTTTAACAGGGCGTGTTTTTGTACGATGTATAATTTCACTCACGTGATAATCTCTCCTTCAAAAAGAAATCAAGAATTTAGATTCATTAATAGAATAACTCTTTATAGATAAAATAACTAGTATAAAGTGTCGCTTGTTTATTTTAACAATGACAATCTTTGTTTGACAAGAAGTATGCTGTAATTACTTGTAAGTAGGAAATTTATATGTTTTTCCAACTTGAATTTCATGTGGAGAAAGCCCGTTGTTTAAGCTTGTAAAGTCCTTTGATAGCTGATTGATTGAAACGGGAATAGAGCCTTTTAGTGCTTTTTCTATAATGGACAATACTGTATCACCAGCTTTTACTCTTACTTCTATAAAGTGTGTTGTTGTTTGTGTTGGTTTTTCTTTCTCAACATTTGCCATGACAGGAGCAGCTTCAGTTGAGGAAGGGATCGTACCATATTTAATATCATAATGACAAATATAACCAACAAATGCGAGAGCGGCAAGGGCAGATAGTCTTTTCATAAGCTCCTCCTGAAAGCAAATTTTAAATAAACAGGGTGTTATAGCTTATGCTTGCCCAACTTTAACTATGAATGGAGAATTTATTTTGAAAGAAAAATTAATGATGATCTCACTAGGATTATTACCGCTCATTATGGTGTTAGGAAATTCTACTTTGATTCCTCTGTTACCAAATATTCAGCAGTCCTTAGGTTTAAACGAATTGCAAACAGGCTTTATCTTAAGCGCTTTTACAATCCCGGCAGCCATTTTAATTCCAATTGCAGGCATCCTATCCGATCGTTACGGTAGAAAAAAGCTTATTTTAATTTCGTTAACCTTTATTATGGTTGGAAGTGTTATTTCATTTTTAAGCATGGCCATACCAAATGAGGCATTTTCAATTCTAATTGGGGGGCGAGTGATACAGGGAATGGGAGCAGCAGGCACGACAACCCTTGCAATGGCCTTAGTAGGCGATGTGTTTCATAATGATAAGCGAGCGACGGCATTAGGATTATTAGAAGTTTATAACGGAGTAGGGAAGGTAATTGCTCCTATTATAGGTGCAACTGTTGGGCTCGTAATATGGTCTGCTGTTTTTATTGTCTATCCTTTAGTTGCATTGATGGCTTTTTTAGGTATTAGCCGATATGTGGAAAATGTAAAGGGCAGTGAAAATGTGTTAGGAATTAGAGCTTATTTTCAACAAGCTTTTCGAATTGTTTACCAAAGAAAAAAAGAATTGTTTCCTCTTTTTTTTATAGGAGGGGTAGGATTGTTTATTGTGTTTGGTGTTCTGTATTTTCTATCCTTTTTAATTCAGGAAACGTATCATATCGATGGTTTTTTTAAGGGAACAGCTTTTTTCTTCCCTCTCAGTGCGATGACCCTTGCTTCTTACTGGAGCGGAAAAAGAATTAAAAACGATGAGGCACTAATGAAGAAATTAATGCTTCTAGGTACGAGTTTATTATTTGTAACGTTCGGCTTGCTTATTTTTGTTCATTCCCTGTCTGTTTTAATGTTTAGCTTGACGCTTGCTTTTGGTGGGCTTGGCTTTGTATTACCATGCGTCAACATGATGATTACGTCTACAGCTTCAGATGCAGAAAGAGGATTTGTTGTGTCATTATACGGGACAACGCGATTTCTAGGTGTTGCTTTAGGACCCATTGTATATGGAATTTGGATGATGAATGAAAAAAGCATGTACGTGTATAGCTTTCTGACTTTGCTGATAGCGGGTGGCTGGTTGATTTTACGAATCTTCAGTTCAGTTGATATTGGAAAGAGAAAAGTCGTAAAAATGAAATCGAAGTAGTTCTTTTTACCTAAAGAGAACAATTTTTTTACATAGAATTTACAACCTTCTGTCATACTTTTGACTAGTAGTTACAGGGGGGAACAAAATTGAGTATGAACAAACAGAGAAAAAAGAAAAAATCCCAGCAATTTTCACTTTCAGTAAGGTTGTTAGCAGTTGTCATCTTGTTATTGATCTTTGCAATCTCTGCAGTTGGAGCCTTATCTTATATTAAATCCAAAGAAGGTATTGTTTCAGTGATTGAAAATCGTTTGAAAAGAGAAATCAATACTTCGTTTGAAATAACAAGAAATTTAATGACAATGTATATAAATGAGCCGGACGAACTGCAGCGTAAAATGAACCAAAGTATAAAACAACAAATGGCTGAGCTGCAAAGAGAAGGAATAGCAGGTGAAGTAATTCTGTTGCAGAAGGAAAAAGCTGTGACGCTTGTAGAAAATCGTAACGTAACAGTAGATATTTCAAACCCTCTAGAGAAAAAGGTGGAAAGAATAGGGGAGGGTGTTGTCCATTTTCAAGTTAAGGACCAAGGTTACACAGTAGCCTTTAAACAAATTCCTGAAGTTAAATCTTTAATTACGTCTTTTCAGTTAATGTTAGAGCATATGCAATCAATGTTTTTACAACTAAAAGAAACAACTGCTGCTCTTGATAATACGGGTTATATGCTAAAACAAGCCTCGACTAATTCACTTGACCATAATAGACAGTTAGTAGAGATGACAGATCTTTTACAAATAGGCGCTTCTCAAACGGCTACTAGTTCAGAACAAAATATTAATTTTTTTCAAAACATGAATCAATATATAGATAGTATGATTTCTCAAATGAAACAATTATCAATAAATACAAGAGAAATGGATGAATGAGCTAAAATGGGGCAGCTGTCTGTTTAACAAATGTTGAAAATACTGATAAAATAGGACAGGAGTTAGCCACACTTTCCAAAAAACTGCAGCAAGTCGCTCATTTCTTTTAATTACTATAAAGCGTACCTCTTAAGCGTTTAAAGAGGTACGCTTTTCCTTTTTAATCGGAAGCCTAGATAAAATAAATACATATGCAAATAGCACTCCAACTAAATAAAGGCTTGTTGAATAAGGCGCAGAATAAGAGAGCAAATCAATTACCATAAATAGAACAGTCATGGGAGTACTGCTGTAAGCACTCAACACCCAAGCTTGTTTGAACGTCAATATTCTTTTGGTGAAGCGACTCGCGTACAGACCAATCACAGCAAACAGTGTAATTTGAATAAACTTTAATCCTGCTGTTAAACAAAATAATAAAAAGACAGAGAGAGGAATGAAGATAAAAAGTGTATTTTTAATATCTTTTAAGTGATGTAAAAGATTTTCTTTACTTAAAGAATTCCATCCTAAAAGTTCGTATGAATAGACCTGTACTTGGCCCTTAATGGCAAGAAAGACACCATCTTTTAGCAACCCTATTCCATATAAAGGCGGTGCACTTGAAATCTCCTCAGTTGTAATGGTGGAATCTAGAGTAAACGAAGAACTAGAAACATTTCTTTTTTCTTTTTCATACAGTTTGAAATCCTCAAGGTAAACAGCGGTGGATGGGGTTTCAATATGCTGAACGGCGTTTTGATAACCGCTTACAATTGTGGGTATCATAAAAAGCAAAGCTGGTAGTAATGAAAAAGCAGTTAGCAATAAAACATACCCAATGGTTTTATTGGGATGTTCAAACCGAAGCATCACTGCTTTTTTTGGAAGGTATGTACTTATTAAAAAGCGGCGAAACATTTCCATGGGCAAAGCTCCTTATTTTAGTAACATTTGCTTTTTATTTTACCATTATATTCATAATGAAAGTGTGAAAAAATGACTTTTTTTATGTGGATGCTGTGTTATGTAAATGAAACCTGAATTATTCATAGCTAACTAAAATCATTTCGTTTTTCAACTTTTGATCACGATGGTTTAAATTTTCGTGAATTTCAAATGGATGAATAGGTGAAGGAGTCTGGTTGATGCTTAAAAAATGGGGATTCACCTGTTTTTGGGCAGACTGATCCCTTGGTGCGGGTTCGATTTTTTAAAAAGGTGATTTAGTTGAGGGAAAGCTGCTGTACCTGGGTCAGTACGTCCGAAAAGAAGTGCGCATAGACGAAGCTGGATGCTAATTTAAAATGCAAGTAGCGACTCGATTTCACCAGCTTACTTGCTACCTTGATTAATCTCGTG
>NZ_KQ758680.1:0-23201 GCF_001457055.1 Priestia veravalensis
AACTCTCAATCGTTCAGGTTTATCATTGGCTGAATTACTTATGTCCCAGCCTCTTAATATCTTTCTAAACCGATTCTTTCACACCGCTATTTACTTTACTAGAGCTTTTTCCGACGCTGTTCAAGCGATCAATTAGCCCTAACCCAAATTCCGGATTGATATCTGCACTTCCTTTAGATAATAAGTTTTCACGGAATTCGTAAGCTGATGAGCCATGCTCTGCGAAATCTAAACCAGCAATTTCTTCTTCGCTTGATACACGTATGGATGTAATTCTCGTTAAGACGAATAAGAAAATTCCAACTGTCCCCATTGTCCAAGCCATAACTGCTAGAATACCAATCGCTTGAACTCCAAGTAATTGAGCGCCTCCACCATAAAATAATCCATTTGCTGTATCGAATAACCCAACTGCTAATGTTCCCCAAATTCCACATACGCCATGAACTGTAATCGCTCCAACGGGATCATCCAACTTCATTTTACTATCAATAATATTAACAGCTTCAACAAGGATTACACCAGAGATTAAACCGATCACGATTGCACCTGGAATAGATACATTTGCTGTTCCTGCTGTAATACCAACTAACCCAGCCAAAGCACCGTTTAACGTTAAGCTTGCATCAATGCGCTTGTAACGTAATTTCGTATAAAGTGCTGAAGATAATACTCCACAAGATGCTGACATTAACGTTGTGGCAATAATTGAAGGCACTAATGATGGATCAGCAGCCAGTGTACTTCCACCATTAAATCCAAACCAGCCAAACCATAAAATGAATACACCTAACGCTCCAAGAGGGATGTTATGTCCTTGAATTGCATTTACAGAACCATCTTTACCGTATTTACCAAGACGCGCTCCTAAAAATGAAACTGCAACAACCGCTCCTAATGCACCTGTTAAGTGAACAACCGTGGAACCTGCAAAGTCCACAAATCCTAGTTCCGATAACCAGCCACCACCCCAGATCCAGTGGCCTACAACTGGATAAATAACGGCTACCATCGCAATCGTTAACAAGATGTAGCTTGATAGCTTCATACGCTCTGCAACAGCACCTGAGATAATTGTTGCACATGTAGCAGCAAATACAATTTGGAATACAAAGAAACTCATTTGATCGCTTTGACCATTTAAGAAAAAGCCACTTGTTCCAATAAAGCCGCCGCTTGAATCTCCAAACATTAAAGCGAAACCAATAACAAAATATAAGACCGACGAAATTGCCACTGTTAGCATATTTTTCATCAAGATGTTTAATGCGTTTTTAGAACGTGTAAAACCTGTCTCTACCATGGCAAAGCCGGCATGCATCAAGAATACTAACACCGCTCCAAACATGACCCACATCATATCAATCGAAGCGCTGACCGATTCTACCGTTGGATCTGCTGCGTAAGCTGTTGTCGATGTCAACAAACCTAACATTAATAAGGTACCTATTTTCTTCTTCATACAATGATCATCCTTTCACACTGTTTTTATAATATCGCTTGTAAACCCGCTTCGCCTGTGCGAATACGAACCGCATCTTCAACTGAATAGACAAAAATCTTACCGTCACCAATTTGGTTTGTTGAGCAAGTAGATTGAACGATTTTGATAATTTCATCAACATGTTCTGCTTCTACGACCATTTCAACCTTTACTTTAGGAACGAGTTTAATTTCGAAGCTCTGACCTCGAAACAACCCTTGCTCTCCCTTTTGTTGACCACAACCGGCAACTTCTGAAACGGTTAAACCGTTAATCCCCACTTCTTCTAACTTCTCACGTAACGATTGAAACTTTTCTGGACGGATAATTGCTTCCACCTTCTTCATTCATCGTTCCCCCTGTTTAAATGTAAGATTTTATTACATTGTATGTTATGTTTAATATCATATGATGATTTTTCAAAAAATTCAAGCTAATTTCAATAAAAAATAAGTTTTTTTTCAAAAACATGTTATGTAATCGTTATCACTAAATAATTAAGAACAAAGTTTGTATTTTTTGTAAAAAAATTCAATTTTTTTGTGTTTTTAGACACAAAAAAGAGCAAGTAGTTTAACTACTCACTCTTTTACAAAATAGACGTCTCTAGCACGCCATATAAAAAGCCTTTTGATTCAGTAGAAATTTCTGAATCAAAAGGCTATATAACTTTACTCTTTAATTTGAATGTTATTATGCGCAAACCACACGTGAATTTGTGCTAGGTGAGCAAGCAGCTGAGGTCCTGTCATTAATTGACCAAACCAAGGCACTTTAAAGTCTTCTCCACCGGATTTAATAATCGCGTTTAATTGCTCACGATTAAAGAATTCATGAAGCGCTGAAGATTTGTCTCCTAAAAGCGACTCCAACCAGAGCGTTACCGCTTTTGTATAGGCTGGATTATGGGTTTTAGGATAAGGACTCTTTTTACGATATAAAACATCATGTGGTAAAACCCCTTCTAATGCTTTTCTCAAAATCCCCTTCTCTTTATTACCAACCATTTTCATATCCCAAGGAATGTTCCATGCATATTCTACTAGTCTATGATCAGCAAACGGAACCCGTACTTCCAAACTAGCTCCCATACTCATGCGATCTTTTCGGTCTAATAAAGTTGTCATGAACCAAACCATGTTTAAATAAAATAATTTGCGGCGCTGCGCATCTTCACCTGATTCTCCATCTAGTTCAGGCACTTCTTTAATCGTCTTATCGTAGGTAGCTCTTACGTATTCTTCTAAATTAAGTTTCTTTCTCCAAGAATCTTGTAGCAAGTTCATTCGTCCTTCTAAAGAACGCATCCAAGGAAACGTATCGGATTGCAGGTCGTGTTGGCGATGAAACCACGGATATCCCCCAAAGATTTCATCTGCACATTCTCCAGATAATCCAACAACAAAATCCCTCTTAATTTCTCTACAAAACCATAATAATGAGGAATCTACGTCAGCCATTCCAGGCAAATCACGTACAATTACAGCTTCTGTTAAATGATGCACAAGGTCTTCCGTTGATATAACGCAACGATGATGATTGGTTTGAAAGGTATCAGACATGAGCTGAATATACGTATAGTCTGAGTTCGGCTGAAATTCATTTGCTTTAAAGAATTTGTCATTGTCTTCATAATCAATCGAATACGTATGAAGCTGACCTTTCCCATTCTCTTTAAATGAATTAGCTGCAATTGCTGTAATGGCGCTGGAATCTACTCCACCTGATAAAAATGTACACACTGGAACATCTGATACTAATTGACGCACAATCGCATCTTCAACTAAAAACTTTACTCTTTCCGTTGTTTCTGCTAATGAATCTGTATGCTTTGCACTTTTCACATTCCAATATCTCCACACTTTAAGTCCACTTTTACTTAGCGTCATTGCATGAGCAGGCCTTAATTCATCAATTCCTTTAAAAACACCGTGCCCTGGAGAGCGTGAAGGGCCTAATCCTAACACTTCAGCTAATCCATCTAAGCCAATTTCAGCTGGTACTTCTGGGTGAGCTAAAATCGCTTTTAATTCTGATGCAAATTGTATTCCACCATCATACGATCGATAAAATAAAGGCTTGACGCCTAGACGGTCACGTGCGATAAATAACTTTTCTTCAGACGCATCCCAAATAGCAAAAGCAAAAATTCCGTTGAAATAGTCCACACACTCCTCTTTCCATTCAACATAAGCTGTTAGTAGTACTTCCGTGTCAGAGTGCCCTTGGAATTCATACCCTCGCTTCAATAACTCTTTGCGAATATCTTCTGTATTATAAAGCTCACCATTATAGCAAATCGTATATTCTTTTTGCTCTTTCTGTCTAGTCATCGGCTGCTTGCCACCTTGTGGATCTACCACAACCAATCGCTTATGCCCAAACGCCGCATGCTGTTGAACCCACACGTTTGTATCATCAGGACCTCGCTTTTCTAATGTTTCCGCCATTTTTTTAACGATGCCTTGTTCACCTAACAAGGACCGTTTAAAATCAACCCATCCGGTGATACCACACATTAGTTATCATCCTTTCCTTACGCGCTTTGTAATGAATGAAATAATGCCATTGTATGCATGGAATTCACACAGTTGATTTGTCCATCTATTTTATTTCAATTATTTTGGTTATAAACGCCTTTGTTTTAGGAAATACAAACAAATAACAATTTTGTATATGGAGGTTTGTAAAATGAAGAGTGATTCAAAACATTCTATTCTACAAAATCAGCCCCGTTCTTTTATGACGGGAACTGTTGAATACATTGATTCAGAATGGATTTTCTTTGATGAAGAAACAGATGAAGCATCTATGCTAAACGATATCTTAAACGAATCCGTTGAGCTATACGTCAATATGAGTTGGGAAAAGGGACTATTCGTCTCAGATCACCAATTTAAGATTCACAACATGATTTATCGAATTAAAAATGGTGATAAGCTTCGCGTAACAAGAAAGCTTCCATACGCATATGAGCAATTACTGAAACACCTAAAAAAAGAAGCGTTTCACACCCTTACAACCCACTTAAATTCATTAAATATCTCACTTTATGACTGTATCTATTGTCACAATACGCTTTGTTTCCTGCCAGAAGATAAAGATACAAAAGGAGCAAACTTTCTAATCTTTGATAATGAAGAAATCATTTGTTCCGTTCAACACTTATTTGAACGTGGCGAAAACGGTTTAGACCGCTTCGAATACACGTTAAGCGACGGAAATCGCTCAATGAATTTAATTCTTCACTAAGCTGCAGAAGTACAATCATACATCAATAAGCAAAACAAAGAATACAACACACCCATGACATTAGCAGGCCCATACAATTGTACGGAAAGAATCCTTTGTTCCGTACGATTTTTTTGTTAAACGCAATCTAAAATAAGGATGTATAACAAGCAGTATAAATGATAAATAGATAACGTGAAGAGGATGGGACATAACAAAACAGATTTTCCAAAAGACGAACACTCCCTTTTCTCACCTCTTTACGTTGTCAGAACACGTTCGTTCCATTGCGCTACGGCCACTCGCTTTCCGCGGGGAGGAACCTGAGCTTCCTCGCTGCGCTGCGGGATCTCAGTTTTCCCTCTATTTCCCGCAGGAACGTAATGACGAGGAAGTTCAAAGCGAGCCCCGTGGAAAGCGAACAATCCGGAGTGGAAATCACCCCAGTTGCATGCGTCCTTCCCTCTTTCAAATAACAAAAAAAGCTGCCTATATCAGCAGCTTTTAACCTAAAACAACATATCCGTAATAGAATACTAGCACAAGCGCTACGATTAGAAGTGCCCATGCACCTCCCGTTGCTTTGGCTTTTTTCGTTCTAACAAGTACCATTTCCATACCAACTAGCACTAGAACCCCAGCCAATCCTTTAATAAGAGCTTGTCCTTTAAACTGATACCAGTCTGCTAGCAAATGAGCACCTGATAACAACACAAGCACATACAACAGACGAGTAATCATATGTACAATCTTTGCGCCTCTTCCTTTACCAGACTTCGTTAAAACAACCGCTACCACAAAACCAATCAACAATAATGTCCATAATGTTACATGTAAATGAATCATCGTATCCACTCCTTTCATTCCATATCATACCACGAATACAAGCCTTCTCACCACTGCACATAAGCACCAAACAACAATGCGCTTATCACTTTCACATATCTGTCATATATCGCTTTAAATATGAATACATATGAACAGAAAGAACTTTTTAACATTCTTTTCATACCATGATAAGAGACTATAATGAAAAAGGATGTTTGCTTATGCCAGCCATCGTCGGTGTTGTCAACGTAAACAGTGTCGGTTCTTCTGGAGTTCTGCATATTGGCGATGTATATAGTATTGCTCCCATTTCAACAGCTAAAACATTTGCTGGAGCGGGATCGTTTAATACTGGAGACCGCCTGCATGTCATTAACCAACAAAGCGCAACGAACGTTCAAGATAGTGATTTGAGTGACCAAAACATTACCGCTAATGCTTAAGTTTTAACAGAAAGGAGCTATCTCCATTGAACTTCTATGTAAATCAAAGCATTTGTATCCAAAGTTTAAAAGTAAGTGCTGTCAGTAACTCATCTGTATTACAAATCGGCAGCGCAGGCATCATTAAACCTAACTCTAACTTATTTAATACAGGTGGCTTTACTGGACCAGCCCCTGATGAACAAAAAAAAGGGATTCTCGGCTCAGTTTCTCCATCTACTTTCACACCGACACAATCTTCAGCCGTTCCAGCACCTTATTCTCAGTCGCTCACCCCACCTGTTCGGCCGAACAACTGACATGTTCATAACTTCTTCACCATATGTATAAAATATATCATCTTTAAATGACAATTTGCATACAGGGTGAAAGAAGGTGCCAAATATGAAAAACATGGACTATACACAGCAAATGCATCGTTATATTGAACAGCTATCAGTGCGAGTTGCTACCCTTGAATCAACCGTTCAAAAACTAGAGCAACAGTTAAAAGATTTAGAAGAACAAACGCCTATTAATATTGAAAAAATTGAATATAAATTTGAACAACTAAAAATCGACTCCCTTGATGGCACATTAAACATTGGCTTAAACCCGCTTACACCAGACAATCTAGAAGACATTATCCTAAATAATCAAACTCCTGAAATTACGCTTCCACAGCAAGGACCACAAAACCCGAGTCTAAAGCCACTTGATCGTAATACGCTGAAACATTGGGTTGAAGATATATACGCATCTATGACGTCTGAACTTGACCAACACGGCTATTCAATGGTTCAGCATGTTCTTGACCAGCGCTCTATGACCATTGAAGGAGCGTACTACGACTTTATAATTGAAGACGTAAAAAAGCAGTTAGAACAACGTATTACCTATTATCTAAATCAAGTTCAACCTGAAGAATTAGAACAAAACTTTGAAGCAATTAAGCCCCAAATTATAGAGAAAATTTATGAAGATATCAAAAAAGGCATCGATGCTTTCTTAACTTATTTACCCGATTCCTTAAAGAAAGGCGGTCACAACCAATGAACTATACCGTCATCAATCGAGAATTAATGGTTGGAAACATTGATATCACCGGCGTATCTTCATCCTCTGTATTTTTAATTGGAGACGCTCACTATATCAATTTATCAGCAACATTTGATACACCAGCGGAATCTCTTATTATTGGTCCTTACGTTCCACTATCTCTTTCATAAAGGAGACTTTTTTATGCTATCTAGAATTTCTCAAGTCAATCATTTGACATTAAATTCTCTTTTATCATCCTCATTATGCCAGATTGGAGATTCTACTCATATAGTATTAAAGACGCGTGTCCTAGCAATAAAGCGGGAATATCCTTTATTTTATGGACGTGAAGGAGATTTCAATTCTTACGATGTTTTTAATGAGCCTATACCACAGCCAATAAATGAGTTTATCAATATGCAAGTAAATAATACTGCCCCACTTATTAAAGTGGACCGTGTTACTATTCGAGGATGCTCATTCTCTTCAGTTATTCATGTGGGCTCCACATGTACCATTGATGCGGAAGCACGAATTAAACATATCCGCCAACTTGAAGGAGATACACCACAAACTCCTGATATCGGCCTAGAAAAACAGCTAAGTACAACAGCCAGTGAACTTCAAGACACCCTTCAAGACGATGCAACAAGATGAACAAATCTTACCGCTTCATCATACACTAGATTATTATCACGATAATAAAGGGTGGATATTATGCCAGCTTTAATCGGTCCTGTTAGTATTACAAGCGTGGGTGGCGGTGTTGTAACGTTTGGAGATACCTTTTATGTATCCCCAAAAAGCTCATCAAAAACGAGTACGGGCTCAGGAGCAGTTAACACCGGTAACTTCGTCAATACCAATACCGGAATCTCTGGAACAAATACGCTTGATCCCGATTTTGCAGATCAAAACAACGTTGCCAATGCATAAAAAAACAGCTGACATTTCAGCTGTTTTTTTATCTTTTTTTTCGTTCATTCGACTTTTTAATTTTAGGCACTCGTGAAGATGGCTGCTTTTGAATCCACTTTATAAATGAATGAATCTGTGGATCATCTCTTAGTAGAGCAATTGTATTTAAGCGAACCGCTAATTCTGCATTCGTATAAAGCGCATGTATTTGCTTATGACACGGAATACAAAGGTTAGCAGTAGGCTCAAATGTCCCTCCCATTTCTTTAGGAGTGAGATGATGAACGGTAATTTCAACATCTTCTCGTTCACATAATTCGCACCAGCCAACGTGACGATCTTTTTTCCCCACTGCTTTTCAACCTTTCCCTTTATAACGTTTCAACGGCTACTCGTGTTCCCATACCAGTAGCATCAGCAGGCTGTACAATTAAACGCTTAGGTAAGCGTGCTCGAAGCTCTTGCACGTGACTAATAACTCCGATTGATAGGTTATCGGACTGTAGCTTTTCTAAAGCCGTCACAACCGTATCGAGAAGCTCTCCATCCAGTGTTCCAAATCCTTCATCTAAAAAGAAAAATTGTAAAGGGTACTCTCCCCGAAGCTGGATTTGTGCAGATAATGATAGGGCTAATGCAAGAGACGTTAAGAATGTTTCTCCTCCTGAAAGAGTTGAGACCGGGCGCTTAACTCCACCGTTAGCATCGTCTCTCATAATAAATCCACCTTGAGAATCCACTTCAATTGCATAGCGGTGACGTGTTAAAATAGCTAATCGCTCTGAAGCATCTCGACTAATCGCCATCAGCTGTTCTTCAGCCATATACTCAACAAACGTATTACCTTTAAACACAGACTGTAGCTTTTGATACTGTTCAAACAAAGTTTCTTTCTCTACCCTTTGCTTTTCAAGCTCGTTAAAGCGTTCATGTCTCTTTAACATATCTTTTAAGGTCTCTTCTGCTCCACCCTTTAGCTGATTTGCTTCGCTAACCGCTTCTTTTCTGTTTACCAGCAGAGATTTAGTTTCTTCCCACTTATCTTTAGTTATAGCTTTACCATTAAGTTTTTTCTCAACTTTAGCTATGTCAGCTTTGGCTTGTTTTAGCTTATCCTCAAACTCTTGAATTTCTTCAGTTAATTTCTGTATATCATCACTTGTTTGAACTGCTTTTTTTACTTCCTCTTTTTCTGTAAAGCCTGACGGTTGAAGCTGCTCTTCCCATTGTTTTTTAACTTCTTCATACCGTTCTGTCAAATCTTCTAATGCTTTACGCTCTGCATGCTCATTTGCCTGTAGCTTTTGATAGGTCACTTGCATACCATTTAGCGTTTCATAACAGGCATTCTCCGTTTGATCTAGCTCACGAATGCGCTGTTCAACCTCTTTTAGCTCTGACGCTACATCTCCTGCTTTTGAAAGTTCCGTAAGCATGCTTTTTTGTTCTTGGAGGGCTTGATGAAGGTTTTTCTGTTCTGCTTCTAACTGAACACTCTTACGCGTTGCTTGATCATACCCTTCTCTTGTATGCGCAATTTTAAGTTGGTGTTCATCAAAAAACTGATAGCTTTTATTGATGCGTTCAACAAGTGTTCGCTCCTCTGCAATTCGCAATTTCATTTTTTCTTGAACTTCATGAATGTTATTCATCTCTAGATGTGGATATAGCTGATGCCATTCTTTAATAAGCGTATCCTGATGGTCGTTGTGCTTACTTAACTCTTCAGTAAAATTTTCCACCTCTTTTATGAGTTGCTGCTTGCTAAACAGTAAATCTTGCTGCTGCTTTTCACTTTGTTTATAGCGCTGTAACAAGTCTGATTGCTTCTCGCGAACTTCAATGTAATCTTGCTGTAAGGCTTTCAGCTCAATTTTTAACCTAGTGCTGTATTCACCGCCATTCTCTTCTAACGGCTGGATAGCCGGCAAGTCATACTTCGTATCAGCGACCTCGGGGTAAGCATCGAGTAACATTGAATGAAGCTGCTCTAAGCGAAGTTTTAACGCTCCGTACTCTTGCTTTTGCTCATCTAGTATATGCTTCTCTGATTCATAACTGGTAATCTGTTCATCCAATTGTAAGTTGGTGTGTACCTCATTAGATACTGCAGGTGAAGGGTGGTCATTTGAACCGCACACTGGACATGGTTTTCCTTCACTGAGACCATCGGCTAGCTGGTGAGCTAAGTGGTTAACCTTTTCCTTCATTTGTTGCTCACGCAGTGACTGTAATTGACGATTTACCGAGCTAAAAAGCTGTTCAAATTCACGTTCACGCTCACAAACGATATGATACATGCGCTGAGTGGATACAAATAGCTTTTGTGCTTGAGAAGCTTGACTTTGTTTTAACTCTTTTTGTTTTTCAATGTTTGCTTCAGTTGCTTTCAGCTCTAACTGCTTTTTCTGTACTTTTTCTTCTTGTTCTTTTATAACTCTCTTTAATTCCACTGCTTTTTCTGCTTTTATTGCAGCTTCATAAACTTGTTCACGCTCTGTGTCAGAAACTTTTACCGTTTCTAATTCTTTTTTCAAGCTACTTTGAAGCAATTTCCCTTTTTCTAACTGTGCTTCAAGCTTTTGTAGCACTTCCAAACTCTCTTTTACATCAGCTGAGGCCTGGTTATATGCTGCTTGCTTTTCAACGTAGTTCTTTTCTAGCTCCTGTATCAGTTCTTGAATTTTTTTCGCTTGCTCTAACTGTTCTTTCCGAATAAAGAGCTTTGGCTGTTCTTGCTGTTTCGTTAACCGTGCTTGGTCATACGCCACCTGGCTTTTTTCATACTTATCATACTGGGTACGCAGCTTCTCTTGAATAGCTGATACGTTTTGACGAGTCTTTTGCTTTTTCACCGTAAGCTGCTCGTACGCGTTTAGATATGGCAACAATTTTTTTGCTTCTTCAGCTATAGCTACTTGTTTTCGCTTCTCATTTATAAGCAGCTCTTGCTCATTTAATTCTTTTAACGTTTCTTCTAATTCATGTTTGATTTGCATATCATTCCAAATCGCAGTTTGTTCATCGTACAACTTTTCAATGTCTTTCAGTTCGCACTCACGCTTTTCCAGCAAAATGATACGCTCTTGAAGGACCTGCTCTGCTTGCTTAACACTTTCCTCTGATGCTTCCCCTAATCCCGTCTGCTCTGCAGAAATCGTATCAATTTCACCTTTTAATAGCTGAACATTTGAACGAATTTTTTTGTTAAGTTGATCACCGTACTGCTCTAAATTAAATAAACGCTGCAGCATTTGACGGCGCTCCGTGCCTTTCAATGATAAAAACTCAGCAAATTTCCCTTGTGGCAATACAACAGCGCGCGTAAAGTCGTCGATTGTTAAACCTAATAGCGACTGAACCTGCTGGTTTACGTCATTTGTTTTATCAGCCAGTACGATTGTTTCATCTCCTACTTCAATAAAACGGCTGGTTGCTGACCTTACTCGCATTTCATCTGAACGCTTGAAGCTACGCTCGACGGTATAGCGCTTTTTATGATTTGCATTTTCTAATTCAAACGTAAAAGCAACTTTCACTTCGTTTTCGGCGTGATTTAAAATGCCATGCGTGTTGTTAGCTGCCCTTTCTACTTTGCCGTAAAGCGCAAGAGTCATCGCATCTAAAATAGAAGATTTACCACTGCCTGTTGGACCAAAAATACCGAACACACCGCCAGAACATAAGCTTGTAAAATCGATAACTTGTTTTTCTCTAAAGCTGTGCAAGCCTGCTATTGTTAACGTAATTGGCTTCATCTTCTACTCCTCCTCTTCTGCTTCTCGTGTATGAATCAATGATAAAAAGAGTTGAACCAACTCGTCGCTTGGTGTCGCTCCCCCCGTTTGCTTCCGATAGAATTTAGCAAACGACTCTTCGATTGGAACGTTTCGCTGTTCTTGTTGAACTTGAACAGTTTCTTCCTCTTTAAAAACCGGTCGGATATGAATGAACCCTTTGTGCAGCTTACGTAATCGGTGAATTTCTTCAAGAGACAATGCATCTTCTAAGTGAATCTCTAAATCAATCCAAGCAGTGCTATCTTTTCCTTCATCCAGCCACTGGTACACTTCTGCGATACCGTTTTTCGCTTTCCATCTTGTAAGTGGTCTTCCGCTTGATAAAGGAATTTCCGTTACCTTCACTTCTTCTCCCGGCTTAGCATCGAGTATCGTTACGGATTTGGTATAGCCTGATTCAGAAAAGCTATAGGCAAGGGGTGAACCCGAATAACGAGCTTTTGTAGAAGCTCGCTTGATGTCCTGCGGTCGGTGAAGATGCCCAAGCGCTACGTACTGAGCTGCCGCTGGAAGGCTTGACGCTGCCACCGTATACGCTCCACCTACTTCAATTGGCCGTTCAGAATCTGTTGAGCTTCCTCCCGCAACATAGATATGACTCATGGCAATGTTTACACTGTCGTTTGTAAAATGTGAGCTCATCTTTAAAAAGATTTCGCCTACTCGCTCATCATATGAGTTTCGAAGCAACAATTCATCGTCTTCCTCAGCCAACATTTCCTTTAATCTTGATTCTGATGGATAAGGAAGTGCACCTACTTTTAACGTTTCTTCAACAGTTGGAAGGTAAATCTCTTGTACATCAGTTGTCGGTAAACCTATGAGCGTAATATTTTGTTCAAATGCAAGCGGAGAGGCTGCAGATAAGCGATCGGGATTATCATGGTTACCCGCAATTACAATAATTGGACGCTTACCTTTTTCACTCAGCTTCGACATACTATCATAAAATAATTGCTCTGCTGCTGCGGGCGGATTAACGGTATCAAATACATCACCGGCCATTAAAATTGCGTCGATTTTTTCTTCCTTTACAATTTGAGCTAACTCATCTAAGAACTGAGCTTGTTCTTCAATTCTGCTCCTACCTTCTAAGGTTCTCCCTAAGTGCCAGTCGGCCGTATGTAATAACCTCATGTGCTCCCCACCTTTTCTTGACAAAAAGAAGACGAAAAGCTCGCCTTCTTTTTACTCTTCTATTTCTATTACATGTCCACCATCTAAAAAATATAAATAGCTATGTGCTATCGGCTTTTTCACGATGGTTTCTACCGCTTTTCGATACAGCTTCAGCTGCACTTCATAGCGGTTTTTCAAGATTTCTTCAGCGCTGTTAAAGTCATTGCTAAAGCGATTTTTTATATCATCGGTTTTGTAATCAACGAGGATTAGCTGACCATTCCATTCATATAAGCAATCTATAATCCCTTGGACTAAAATTGCTTCATTATCGTTCCACCCGTATACTTCTTCCGTTGAAACATTTAAGCTAAACGGCAGCTCACGATAAACCTTTTCTGCTTCTTTGAGCTGTTGTCCAATGAAACTTTCCGTAAATTGAGCAATGTCAGAAGGGTTAATACTTTCTGCTTGCTCAGTTGTTAAAATTTCATTGGTAACGAGGGAATCAATAAGCTCTTGTACGGCTTCAATTGTTAACGATCCCTTAAATGGTAAATGCTGCATCACTGTATGCACAGCTGTTCCACGTTCTGCTGCGGTTAATGAATGCGACTGCATAAAGGCCGGGCGATCTTCAATGGTTGACTTAAAGCCTGTTATAAGCTGACTTTCTTGTTCTTCACCGCTCGCTTGGTACTGTCTCTTTAAATCAGAAACAGATTGCTTAGAGCGATGTGTTGTTGCTTCTAAATGACCATACTCCCAACGTAATCGCTCTTCAATGCGTTCTTTATGGATACTTTCAATATGAACTTGATCACCTTTTTGTACCGCAGCTAACAGTTCTTCATGCTCCAATTGTTCTTCAACAAGCTGTTCAGATAGCTCCGCCGCTTGGATCGTTTGAATTTCCCACTTGGAGCTGTGCTCATACACCTCTTGCAACACCGCTCTTTGTTCTTCTGGTATCCATTTTTCGAAGTGACGATGTCTGGCCAGAGCAAGACCAATCCAATCAAGATAAGACTTTGCATCTACACGCATATAAGCCGGCAGTTCCCATTGATCATGGGTCAACACGTGACTCCATTTTTTCATTTGAGCCTCAGCATCTTTTACAGTTCCTACTAAAATTAATTTTTCTTTAGCACGTGTCAGCGCTACATATAAAACACGCATCTCTTCGGCAATGCTTTCTTTTTTCATTTTTTGTTTCATTACTTGCTGAAGCAACGTTGGGTACGTAATACGAAGCTTTGGATCAATATATTTAGAACCGAAGCCAAGTTCTTTATCTAGAATATAAGATTTATTTAAATCCATTAGATTAAATTTACGATTCAATCCAGCTACGAAAACAATAGGAAACTCTAAACCTTTACTGCTATGGATTGTCATTAAACGAACAACATCTTCTTGCTCACCTAAAGACCTTGCCGTTCCTAAATCATTTCCACGCTCTTTCATACGATCAATAAACCGTAGAAAGCGGAATAAGCCTCGAAACGACGTCGCTTCATATTGACGTGCACGGTCATATAAAGCTCTTAAGTTTGCTTGACGCTGCTTACCTCCAGGCAGACCTCCTACAAACTCATAAAATCCTGTATCACGATAAATTTGCCAGATAAGTGTAGATAAAGAAGTTTGACGTGCTTTTGTTCTCCACTCACTAAGCTTTATGGCAAAATGATGAAGCTTTTCTTGAAGATTTCCTTCAGGAGATATGCGCACATAATTTTTCATCGCTTCATAGTACGTTCCCTTCTTATCCTCAGCACGAATTAAAGCAAGCTCTTCATCTGACAAGCCTACAATTGGAGAACGCAATACAGAAGCAAGCGGAATATCTTGATATGGATTATCAATGACTTTTAATAAAGACATCATCATCATTACTTCCGTTGCATCAAAATACCCTGATGAAAGATCTGCATAAACAGGAATTCCTTCTTGCTTAAACTCTTCCATAATTTGTGGTGCCCAAGGCATAGAACGCAGTAAAATAACAAAATCTCGATACGTTACGTTTCGCATCACATCTAGCTTACGATCGTATACTTGAAAACGATCTTGAACAAGCTGTTTTATCTTCCGAGCCATTGCGCGAGCTTCTAGCTGAGCTGTTTCTAGCTCTGCTTCTGAAAACTCTACTAAATCCGACTCTTCTTCCTCTGCTCCACCTTCCTTGGAAATGAGCAAAAGTTCAGACTCCATCTCACTACTGCTAGGATACGATGCTCCTAGCTTCAAAGATGCATCATTGTCATAGGCGATTTCGCCAACTTCTTCATCCATTAACTGCTGAAAGATAAAGTTGGTCGCATCGATAATCTCAGAGCGACTGCGGAAGTTTTTATTCAAGTCAATTTTCATACCATTTTTTCGACCGTCATGTGTAAAAGTTTTATATTTTCCAAGGAACAGAAACGGTTCTGCTAAACGAAAGCGATAAATAGATTGCTTGACGTCACCAACCATAAAAAGGTTACCATTTTTACCATCATTATGCGTCACAAGCTGAATGAGGGTCTCTTGTACCATATTCGTATCTTGGTATTCATCTACTAAAACCTCAACAAACTGCGTTTTATATTTATAAGCGACTTCAGAAGGTTCAACCCTTCCATCTACAGAATGGCTTAAAATTTGCAAGCAATAATGTTCTAAGTCTGAAAAGTCCACGAGCCCTTTCGCTCTCTTTTCTGCTTCATAGCGATTACCAAACTTCCTTACAAGCGATACGAGAACTTCTACTACAGGATACATTTTCTGAAAGTCACTCATGTATCCACTAAGCGGACGAGAAAATAAATCACCTTGCAATTTTTCAAGAGCTGCTTTTGCTTTTTTACGAAGCTCTCCAAACTCATCAAGTAAGGCAACATCATACTCGTCACCTTTACACGGCTTTAAACGCGTAAAGCTAAGAATTTGCATATGTTCATGTAGCTCAGCAAAAGTGCCAGCTGCAAGCATACGGTTAACCTGAGCTAAATCATCTTCAATATTTACTTTTCTTGGGGCTGGACCTCCAGGCATGGTTGTGAGCCTAGAGGCTTGGTTTAGCATAGCTTGAACACCGCTCAGCTGCTTTTTCACTTCGTCCATTAAAAAACTCATAAATGGAAGAGAGTCAATTGTAGCTTCTTCATCAATGCTATATTGGCGAAGGAGCATATCTAACCACCTATTTGGATTTGGATTAGAACGAGCAAAATCGTATAATCTGCGAACCATATGCTGCACGTCCAAGTCATGACGGTCACTCGTATAGCGGTCCACCAATTCAAAGAATGATTGATTACCTTCAAGGCTATACTGCTCTTCAAAAAGCTCGTCTAATACTTCTTCTCTTAAGAGTTCCGCTTCAGTATCGTCTGCGATTCGAAAACCTGGATCTAAGTTAATCATATAGTAATAGGTGCGAATAACTTCCAGACAAAATGAATGAAGAGTTGAAATAGACGATCGGTTTAGTAAGTGTAGCTGTCTTCTTAAATGTAAGGAAGATGGATTTACCTTTAACTCTTTTTCTAAAGCTTCTCCTATACGATGACGCATCTCTGCTGCTGAAGCGTTTGTGAACGTTACGACTAACAAACGGTCGACGTCCACTGGATTTTCAGGATCGATAATTTTTCGAATAATACGCTCAACTAACACAGCTGTTTTCCCTGAACCTGCGGCGGCTGCTACTAAAATATCTTGCCCAGATGATACAATGGCTTTCCACTGGTCATCTGTCCACTGCGAATCCGCTGGCTTACTCATTCGTTCCTGACTCATGCTTATCCTCCTCTCGTATTTTTTCTAGAATGCTATTTTGATTTTCATTTCTTAACTGACGATATTCATTTTCGCTTAATGCTTCATCAAATTGACAAATCGAACGATAGTCACAAAAAGCACACGGTGTTTTATCTTTAAGTTTATAGGGAGCAATGTCAATTTTACCTTCAGTAATTTCTGTCCCTGCCTCCACAAACTTTTTACGTACATATTGTCTAAGATGTGTAAAGTCCGTTTCAGATGCAATAGAAGAATTCGCATAGAAACCACCTGTTTTTTTAATACCAGCTGAGATAATTTGTGAATGACCGGACTCAAGCGTTTCGTCCATTAGGCGAACCGCTTCTTCATCACCTAGCAGTAAGCCTTTCATCTTAAATTTCTTAAAGATTTCTTCTTCAATCTGATTTTCACTCAGACTATTTGTACTATTAACCATCGGATTATGAACGTGGAAATATAAAACACCTGCAGGTAAAGCACCTTGGTTAGTTTTCAAAAGCTGCTCAGCGTGAGTTACCACTACATCCAAATATGCGAGAATTTGAAGTGAAAGTCCATAATAGACCTCCAGTAAATTTAACGCTTTGTCACTCGATTTATAATCGACAATCCGAAGTAGTATCCCTTTAGAGCTTTCTGCTTTATCCACTCGATCAATTCGTCCGACTAGCTCCATCGTATGCCCATTTGGAAGCGTAAAGGTCATGGAAGGTAGCTCTGCATTAGGACCAAATCCTAACTCTAGTCCAACTGGTACAAAACCGCTCGCTCTTGCATGTTGGCTTAATACAATCGACGCTCTTTCAATTACTTGCTGTAACTTATATGCGAGATATTGATGACGATTCGAGCTCAGCAATATTTCGTTTTGTAAGCGCGGCGCTAATTCTTGAACTGCAGTGGCTGAAAGGGATTGACAATCTTTTTTCGTTAACTGCTTCCAATCTTTCTCACCAGTTCGTAACTTATCCGAAATATGCTTTAACGCTGCGTGAAAAAGCTCACCAATATCAGGTGCCGCTAGCTGAAATACTTTTCGATCCTTCAGCTTTAAGCCATGAGAAGCAAAATGCGAATAAGGACAGGCTTCAAACTTCTCCATGCGTGATACGCTTGCTTGAATATGTTTTCCATACAAGCGCTCACTCGTCTTTTTACTTAATCGCTTTGCATCGTTTTGATAAAATAAGCTGCTCAGAACTCTTTGACTATACGTTTTCCAGTCTGAAGTCATATAAAAGTTATAAACGTCCCACCATGCATCGCTCATTGGATAATGTCGTTTCCAAGCCTGTAAGTTACTTGCTAAATAAGCCATCGTAGACAACGGATTCGCAATATAGTCAAGCTGCTTTTCCTCTTCTAAACTTGTAGGATCATTCATTAACAACGTTTCTTCAAGTAGTGGAAAGAGCTCTTTCAGTCGGTTAATAACTAAAGACGGAAGCAAAGACTTCCCTTCATCATTCGCTAGTGGGTAGCTGATATATAACTTTTCTTCAGAACTTACAAGCGCTAAATAAATCAAGAACTGATCATCAAACAGCTGCTGCTTACCAGTTGGAGCTAGCGTCACACCTGATTTGAATAATTCGTCGCGGTCTTGATCAGATAAAATACTGTCTCCCTGCGGCTTAGCTGGTATTACACCATCGTTCACACCTACGATAAAGGTAGCTTTAATATTAGAAAAACGAGAGCGTTCAAAGCTTGCAACAAGGACTTGGTCAAGCGATGGTGGGACAATAGCAAACTGCATGCTATCTAATCCTGTCTCAAAAAGCTCAGCAAATAGCTTGATGGACACTTTTTCTTCTCCCATCATTTCTACAAATTGATCAAACAGCTTTAAGACAGCTTTCCATACTTGTTCATGTTCCCGTGCTTCCTGTACCTTTCCATTTTCTTCACAATGGTCACGAAGCTTCTCAATTTTTTGTGGGATGCTTAGCTCTGTCAAAAAGAGATAAAGAGCTTTTGCTTTTTCCTCTCCCGTCTTTCCTTTCTTTAAGGCCTGCTGTAGTTTCATAAGTGGGTTTACAACAAGTTCTTTTAGCTCATTAATTTTTTCTTCAAACTGTACTTCCTCATCCGTTTTTGGTAGATTCATATCCTCTAATGAACGATATTTTCGGTATTTCCACCTTTCACCATTCGTCCACTTAGTACCTTGAATCCCGTATGCTAATACGTAGTTTTCAAATTGATCCATACCTTCTCTCAATGCTTCAACCTCAGCCTCTATCGAAAAAAACATATCCGTCTTAATAGCACGAAAAATACTTTCATAGCGCCACGAACCACTCACTACCTCTAAGCTGGAACGAATAAACTCAATGATTGGGTGATGGAACATTGCTCTTTTTTGATCAATAAAGTATGGAATTTCATAATCACGAAATACGGTTTCAATTAATTCGCCGTAGTCATTTTTATTTCGAACAACTAGAGCAATATCTCGATACCGATAATTGGAGTCTTTAACTAGTAGCTGAATTTCTCTTGCAATTCCTTCTACCTCTGCACGACGACTCACAGCAGGATATAAAGAAATGTGAGTTGGCTTTTGAGAAAATTCAGCAGCTGGACGCTCATCATAATACTTCTCCAAATGAGACAGCTCTGGGCTGTTTGCATGGCGAATATTATCCTTTAATAAAACAGGGTCTTTTATTTCAATTCCATGTTCTAGTGCTGCTGTTGTTAATTCTCTATATGTTTCTCCAGTTAATCTAAAGAGCTGCAAATCGGTTGGTATATAACTTGCTTGTGTATGATCTCCGGTCAATGCGACAGTTACATCTGAACAAGCTTTCATAAGTTCAACTAAGACATCTATTTCTTGCTTTGTGAAATGATGAAATCCATCGACATAAATAACTGCTTTCTTTAAATATGAGGAAAGCGGAATTTTTTCAGCTAATAGTTTTAAATAATCTTCGCTATCTACATATTTCATTAGCAGCTGCTTTTCTAGTTCTTGATATATAATTCCTAAATCATGCAGCTTGTCCGCTAGCACGTGCTCGTTATTGTCTTTAAACTCTTGTTGCAGAGCCCCTAACGATTCAGGCTCTAATCCATACTGCTTAAATTCTTTCAACATTTGTTCTAGCTTTGTAATAAACCCTTCTTTTTCAGATGCTGCTGCAAATAAAGTGAGCTCTTCTTTTTGTTGCTCTATAATTTTTCTGAGCATCATATGCATGCCCGTTTGATCAATATGATAACGGCTAATGCCGCCTGCTTCCTGGAGAACTCGCCACGCCAAGCGCGTAAAACTATAAACTTGAGCTCTCATCATCCCGCCCAATCCCGGCGTTTGGATAAGCTCATACTCTGATTGGAAGGTCATTTGCTCTGGAACAATATAAATAATTGGGTTGCCCAGTGGCTCTCGCACCAATTCTTGGCGAATAGCATTTAAACACGCTGTTGTTTTACCACTTCCAGACCTACCCAGCATAAACTGTAGCATCTTGTTCACCCCTAACGAATTTGAACGCCACAAAAAAACGTGACGTTCAACAAGTTCTTTTTCTATACTTTTATCGATTTTTATCCTTTTTGTTACCATTTATTTTACTGGACTTACGTAAAGAAATCCAATAAAATAAACCGTTTTGGCTAATTGCCAAAACGGTTTATTTTTCCTATTACATCATAATTCCACCATCGACATGTAATACGGTTCCGTTTACATAATTAGATTCATCTGATGCTAAATATAAGTATGCATAGCCAATATCAGAAGGCTGTCCTAATCTTTGAAGCGGAATCGTCGACTTCATTTGATTAATGACTTTCTCTGGAACAGCAGCTACCATGTTCGTTTCGATAAACCCTGGCGCAACGGCATTTACGTTGATTCCTTTACGGCCAAGTTCTTTCGCCCAAGTCTTAGTCATTCCTACGACCGCAGCTTTTGCCGCTGCGTAATTGGTTTGTCCAACATTCCCATATACGCCTGAAACAGATGAGGTACTAATAATTTTCCCTCTACCTTGAGCCACCATATGAGGGACAACAGCTTGTGTACAGTTAAAAACACCGGTCAAGTTAACGTTAATAACTGCTTGAAAGTCTTCCATTGTTAGCTTAGTTAACATTGCATCTCTGGTAATTCCGGCATTGTTAACTAAAATGTCTATCTTGCCGTAGGCTTCTACTACTTCTTCTACCATTCCATCTACATTATCACGATCTGCCACATTAACTTGAAAGAACGTGACGTCTCCACCTTCATTTCGTAAAACCTTTGCTTTCTCTTCACCTAAAGCTTGATCATAATCAACGAGTGCTACTTTTGCCCCTTCTTTTGCAAAAATTCGTGCAGCTTCAAAGCCTAATCCATTTGCAGCGCCTGTAATAATTGCCACCTTATCTTTTAATCTCATCTCCTACCACATAGTATGAACGTTCATAAGAACAGGCTTGCCTTCATACTATGCATAGCCCCCTTTTACTTGACGACAAGCACGTCGTATTCGTAAAGCATGTGCAAAAGCGATGAATTAAACAACCCTTTTACTAACATATGTAGTAGAGAATTGTCCAAAACATTCATAACTTTTCAGAAAACAGGGAAATCAACAGATTAAAGTGAGGTAAAGAACATGTAAGGCTTCTAGAGAGATTAGCAAAACATGCTAATTTTATCCTTATTTTAACATATATTCTACAAAATCGAAATCATGAATTCAGAAAAGAAAATCTCTCTTCATTTTTACTACTGATTTGTACGAACATTTAGACGTCTCTCTATTTGTTTTCCCACAATCCATAATACAAAAACAACAATTAAAACAACAATAGCTTTTGTAGGCTGTTTTATAAAGGAGATAAAGTCAGCTCCTATAAAGCTCATCATAAAGATCATCACCATTTTTCCTGCTAAAACTGCTAATACGAATTGTGACATACTGACCCTAGATAAGCCAGCAACAACATTAATAGCAGCTGACGGAGTAAATGGGAAGCATAGCATTAAAAACAGTGGACCAAACCCATGACGTTCAACCCAAGTCATAATCTTTCGAATTTGAGCATGTCTACTTATAAAATTCAAGAAGCGAGCTTGTCCATATCGACGAAAGATAAGAAAAACAATAATCGCCCCTACACATGACCCGACCCACGAAATTAGAAACCCTAGCCATAAGCCAAATGCTGCAGCATTTGCCATAACGAAAGCAAAAAGAGGTAAAATTGGAATAAATGCTTCAAGAATAGGAAGTAATAATCCCGGTATAATGCCAAATGATTGATATTCTTTTAAAAGTTCAAGCACACCTTCAAGCGTTAAGTATTCCTTAATTGTATCAAAGTCCATTACTTAATCTCCTAACTGATGACTACTAACTTAATCAACATTGTACTACTTTCATTACCGAAACAAAAGCTACTCAAACATTTATATTTGTCTGACCAATATACAATAAAATACGTCTAAAAATTTAGAAAATTAGTTGTTTTTTTGTTCCTTACTCTATATACTAAGAAAAAGGCTGCAGAGGTGATGATGTATGAACAATGAAAAATCGTACGCCGAGATGATGAAATCCCTCGCTCGCAAAAGAAAGATTCGCGAAGCTGATAACGTGCTTGATATGTATATTGACATGATTATTGACGATGCCTTATTTAAACACAAAAAAAGCATTTTAGAAACTCAAATTAACTATGCATTAGATGAACGAGATCGTACTGCATTTTATGACTTGTCTCTTCAGTATCAATCTCTTTTAAAAACATCTACATGAAAAAGAGCATCTTAACTAGATGCTCTTTTTTAGTGGGCCTAAGTGGACTCGAACCACCGACCTCACGCTTATCAGGCGTGCGCTCTAACCAGCTGAGCTATAGGCCCGTTATGGAGCGGGTGATGAGAATCGAACTCACGACATCAGCTTGGAAGGCTGAGGTTTTACCATTAAACTACACCCGCATATATAAATTAAAGATATTTCCTGGTCGGGAAGACAGGATTCGAACCTGCGACCCCTTGGTCCCAAACCAAGTGCTCTACCAAGCTGAGCTACTTCCCGTTTATGGCGCGCCCGAGAGGAGTCGAACCCCTAACCTTTTGATCCGTAGTCAAACGCTCTATCCAATTGAGCTACGGGCGCTTAATATGAGCCATGAAGGACTCGAACCTTCGACCCTCTGATTAAAAGTCAGATGCTCTACCAACTGAGCTAATGGCTCTTACTGGCTGGGCTAGCTGGATTCGAACCAACGCATGACGGAGTCAAAGTCCGTTGCCTTACCGCTTGGCTATAGCCCAATAAGATGATGGTGGAGGGGGGCAGATTCGAACTGCCGAACCCGAAGGAGCGGATTTACAGTCCGCCGCGTTTAGCCACTTCGCTACCCCTCCAGCTTAAATAAATGGTGGAGGATGACGGGATCGAACCGCCGACCCCCTGCTTGTAAGGCAGGTGCTCTCCCAGCTGAGCTAATCCTCCAACTATGTATAAGAATTATGGTGACCCGTACGGGATTCGAACCCGTGTTACCGCCGTGAAAGGGCGGTGTCTTAACCACTTGACCAACGGGCCA
>NZ_KQ758681.1:0-22815 GCF_001457055.1 Priestia veravalensis
AGCCAATGATAAACCTGAACGATTGAGAGTTTCTCACTTTTAATCGTTCAGGTTTTTTGTTGATTGTGAAAACAATGTTGGAAACAGGGTGGAATGGAGCGTAGGACACTCGACTCCTGCGGGAAAGAGAGGGAAAACTGAGATCCCGCAGCGCAGCGAGGAAGCTCAGGTTCCTCCCCGCGGAAAGCGAGTGGCCGTAGCGCAATGGAACGAACGTGTTCAGACAAACCAAAAAGATTGGAACAGCTAGTGTTCGTCTCTTAGAAGCAATCATTTTGTTATGTCCCAAACTCTTTTTTACATACTAGAACAGTAAGTTTGCTACGATAACAGCAATTGGAAGCGTAATAAGCGTACGAAGAATGAAGATGATTACAAGGTCCATAAATTTAATTGGAATCTTTGACCCTAGTAGTAAGCCACCAACTTCTGACATATAAATGAGCTGTGTGACAGACACACACGCGATAACAAAACGAGTAAGCTCACTTTCAATGCTTGATCCAATAACAGCTGGTAGGAACATATCAGCAAACCCAACAACCATAGTTTGAGCTGCCTCGGCTGCTTCTGGTACTTGCAATAAAGCTAATAATGGCTCAAAAGGTAAGCCAATCCACTTAAATAGCGGCGTATATTCTGCGATGATTAACGCAGTTGTACCAATTGTCATTACGACAGGTACAACGCCCATCCACATATCAAGGATGTTTTGAATTCCATCTTTAAAGAATGCCTTAACGCCTGTATTATTCTCTGCTCGATCCAACGCTTTTTTCATTCCCCATGAAAAGGACGTATGCTCTTTTGGAATTGTTTCGTCTGCCACGGTATGATCTTTAGCATTTTCATGATACGTATCCGGTTTTTTTGATAACGGGGGGATACGCGGCATAATAATGGCTGAAACCAACCCAATAAGCAATACCGTTAAGTAGTAAGGAATAATATATGCTTCTAGCTTTAAATATGAAAGAATAACAATTGTGAACGTAATGGATACGACTGAAAAAGTGGTACCAATTACCGCTGCTTCACGCTTTGTATAGTAACCTTCTTCATACTGTTTACTCGTTAATAATACACCAATTGTTCCATCACCTAACCATGATGCAAGACAGTCAATGGATGAACGCCCTGGCAACGTAAAAATTGGACGCATAAATTTTGTAAATAGAGCACCACATAGCTCCAATAAACCGAAATTTAAAAGAAGAGGTAGTAAAAGACCAGCAAATAAAAATACAGAGAACAATACGGGAATTAAATCATATAAAAGCGTCCCACCTGTGTTTTCCGACCAAACAGCCTCAGGTCCAATCTTAAAATAAGTTAAGATGACATATACAGCACCAACCAAGCGCGTAATAGTCCACACCCAACTAACAAGAAAAAGAGAAGATAGAAAAGGACTATTCTTTATAAAATCCGGCTTTGTTAATTTAAATAAGATTGTAAAAACAGCTGTTGCAACAACGATGATTGTCATTATTAATGGAAGCTGACTCTCAAGCATTGCTTGTACAGCATTTGCTAAAATAGCAATAGGGATGGTTAGTTCTCCCTTATAAGAAAACGGAACAATAAACAAGAAAATCCCTAGTAGAGAAGGGAGTAAGAATATCAATAAAGTTGATAAAGCAAACTTTTTTTCAGTAAGGGGTTGTTTCAATACTTTCACCTCATTATGCACATACATAGTTATTCAAAAGAAGTATGCTCAAATTCCGAAGAAATTAGAGCGGAACCTGGCTGTGTTTAAATGCATAAATCTATAAATTGATTGTATGTTTAAAACAGCAACGTTATAAAAATAACATACTTTATAAGAGAGTAAAAGTTATTAATTTAATTTAAATTTTCGGAATAAAAAGCATTTTTTGATCGCTAGCTGTATTGGGATGAAATAAAAATAAGCAGCTGTTTTACGGCTGCTTATTCTTCGTTAAACTCGATTGCAATTTGCTGGTTTACTTCTTGCTTTAAGAGTTTAATTTCTAATAACCCATTGCGATACTTAGCTTTAATTTCATTTTCTACAAATTGAAAAGGAAGTTTAATCGTACGCATAAATACACCTGTATGGCGTTCATTGATTTTCAAATGTGGTTTTGCAACTTCATAGGAGTAGGGGAGCTGACCTTGAATTGTAAGCGTGTTGAGCTCTACTTTAATTTCTACATCCTTAGCTGACTGAAGACCTGGAAGTTCAGCCACAATAATTCCTTCTTTCTCAGTTTCATATAAATCAACTGCTGGGAATTTTTTAGGGAGAAGTGTGGTAAAGTCGTTCCAAAAGTGAGTCCCTAACATTTCTTCGACTTTGTCATGTAGAGAACTCCAATCTAAATCATCAAAGTGTTTTGACATGATATTTGCCTCCTTAGTCAGTAATAAGTGATTATTTATAGAATGTTATGGGTTCATTTTATATATATGAAGGAATCATTTCTTTTTTGACATGATTTTTGAATGTTGTTCATTGGTGGTATGTCATCTTTAACGAGGCGAGATAGTTGAAGAAATCCCCTATGATGGTATATATTATAAAATAAGGAACATAAGTTCTTGTTTTAGCTGTAAAAAAAGTTTCAGACGGAGTTAAATATTTAGACTTATGTTATGAAAAGCAGGATTATGAGAGAGTAAGAAAGTATAATTATTATATAGCGATTGTCAAGTAAACTTGAAGCGGAGGTATACCTATGAGAGAAAAACGAACGTCTAGTGGGTTCCTATTAAAGCAGCGTGCTTTTTTAAAGTTATATATGATTACAATGACCGAGCAAGAACGCTTATATGGACTCAGGCTTTTAGATGTCCTGCGTGAAGAATTTCGACCGTTTGGTTTTAAACCTAATCATTCGGAAGTATATAAAGCATTACATGATTTAATTGAAGATGGTGTATTAAAACAAGTAAAAAAGAAGAAAGAAGGAATGAAGCTGCAGGAAGTAGTATATTACAAGTTTGCAGCGGGTGGAGAGGAAAAAGCAAAACTATATAAAAAGCAGCTAAAGGTAGAACTAGAAAGATGTGAGGCAATGATTCAAAAAGCCATTCGCGATAACTTTAGCGTTGTTTCAAGAGGTATTCAATCATGAATACCCCTTTTTAACTGAAAAAAAGACATTTGTAAAGAGGGAATTTCGTCCAATTCATGTTAGGAAAAGTTATATTATGGGTCAGCAGTAGTGAAAAAGATGGATTTATAGGTATAAAATGGTTTTAATACACACTTTTAACATATATGGATAGATTATTTTTTAAAGACTATGTACTATTCATAAATAAAGGTTGAATTGATATGATACAAGTTGTACATAAATTTTAAAAACAGAAATGCCTTATTTTGAGATTCAAAATCCATGTATGAGGACCAAATAAGAGCATTTTAGAACTGAGGATGTACAAGAGTTTATTGCATAAGGTGAACATTTTACATCGTACGAAAGGAATGGAGATTATGAAGTCTACAGGTATTGTAAGAAAAGTAGATGAATTGGGTCGAGTTGTAATTCCAATCGAATTGCGACGAATTCTAAATATTAATACAGGTGATCCAGTCGAAATATACGTTGATGAAGACATTATTATTCTACAGAAATATAGCCCATATGGTGCTTGTGCCGTAACTGGTGAAATTAAGAGTGATAACCTTACGTTCGCTAATGGAAATGTCGTGCTAAGTAAAAAAGGAGCGGAACGACTTCTGAACGAACTTCAACGTACTTTAAACAAATAAAAAAGAACGTCATTGGACGTTCTTTTTTATTATGCAGTTTTCGAAGCCTGGGCTGATGAAATAAAGCGCTTTTGAATCGTCTTAAGCCGATAGCTTAATCCAATCGCACCTACAGCCAAACCACTAATCAGTCCAATCCAATATCCAAAAGCTGCAAGTCCTGTATAATTTGCCAATATATATCCTAGTGGTAAACCAATTACCCAATATGAAATCAACGCCATAAAAAAGGTAATGTTCACATCTTTATATCCTCTCAGAGCCCCTTGAATCGGTGCTTGAATTGCATCCGATAATTGAAAAAAGACCGCATAAATTAAAAAATGAGTTGTTAATGCCAACACTTTGGGATCTGTTGTGTATAAAGCAGCTACTTTTTCTTTAAATAAAAATAAAAAGACTGCACCTAAAAGAGCTAAGCAAACGGCAAGTAAAATACCGATACGACTGTACATCTTTGCATCTTCAAAACGCTTAGCACCAGCTTCAAATCCTACAACAATTGTTAAGGCCATTGAAATGCTGAGCGGAATCATATACAGAAACGATGCAAAGTTTATTGCTGCTTGGTGAGAAGCAATTGTCACCGTATCATATGCGCTCATAAACAATGTAACGGCTGAGAAGATACTTGTTTCAAAAAAGATAGCAAATCCAATTGGAATGCCGATCCCAAGTATTTCTTTAAATGAAGGCCAAGCGGGTTTATAAAATGTACGAAATACCTGAAATGATTGAAAAGGATCTTTTCTGGTGATAATCCAAATTGCCACGAGCAAAATGCACCAATAAGTAATAGCCGTAGCATATCCAGCTCCAACGCCTCCAAGCTTAGGGAAACCAAATTTTCCGAAAATCAATAAGTAGTTTAACGCAACGTTAATAGGCAAGCCAAGAAGGGTAATAAACATCGATGTTCTTGTTTGACCCAGTGCATCAATAAAGTTACGTAACACGGTATAAATGAATAGAGGAAAAATACCAATTGATAACGCCACTAAGTAATCTAACGCAATCCGAGCTACGTTTGGATCTAGATTCATAGCGTTTAAAACGGGGTTTACGACAAAGAATCCAATAACAATAACAATTAAGGCCATGATAATTGAAACATATAGTCCCTGAACAACTGTAAAAGCGACATTTTTCTTTTTATCAGCCCCAATCAGCTGAGCTACAATAGGAGTTATGGACATTAAAATACCACTTAGTCCAGTAAATACAGGCATCCAAAGGCTTGAGCCAATAGCAACTCCTGCTAAATCATCTGCTCCTACACGACCCGACATCATCGTATCAAAGAAGCTCATTGAAAACATACCGAACTGCGTCATCAAAATAGGTAATAAGATAAATAAAAACTGCTTCATTTTTTCCGTTTTAGAGAATGTTTGATTCATGTTTGTACTCCTATCCGTCAAGTTCACACGAGAAAAATTATATCACGATGAGGCTTGTTTTTGCGAAAGAATAGTTAATATATTACTATTAAATAAAAACAAGGAGGCATTATAATGGATTTAAATTTAAAAGGTAAAAAGGTGCTCATAACAGGTGGAACGAAAGGGATTGGTCAAGCAATTGCTGTGCTCTTTGCAGAAGAAGGAGCAGATGTTGCGGTTGCAGCTCGAGGTGAAGATGACTTAGAGCGTTTAAGTCAGAAATTTACCAACATCCGTACATATAAAGTAGATGTGACGAAACAAGACGAGCGCATTCAATTGATTGAAAATGTCGTAAAAGATTTTCAAGGTATCGACATTTTAATTAACAATGCAGGCGGAAGCAATGGAGGGCAAGCGCTAGAAACAGATTTATCATTGTTTTATGAAGCGATGGAGCTTAATTACTTTTCTGCGGTTCATTTAAGCAAGCTTGCAGCAGAGTATATGAAAGAACGAAAAACAGGTTCCATTGTAAACATTACATCTATTTTTGGCCGAGAAAGCGGAGGTAAAGTAACGTATAATAACGCCAAGTCTGCTTTAATTAGCTTTACTAAGTCATTTGCGGATGAAATGATTTCCTATGGCATACGCGTTAACAGCATTGCGCCTGGAAGTATTCTACATGAAACGGGTAATTGGAAGAAACGGTTAGAAGAAAATCCTGAAAAAATTAATCAGTTTGTAAAAAATGAAATTCCAGCAGGTCGTTTTGGAACCGTGGAAGAAGTAGCTAACGCTGTGGTTTTTCTAGCATCTGAAAAAGCTTCGTGGATTGTTGGAGCAAGCTTAAATGTAGATGGCGGGCAGTCAAAAATGAATTTTTAATAGCAAAAAGCCTGCATTCCAGCTCTTTAATCTGAGCAGGTGTGTGGGCTTTTCATCATTATTATCCGATATGCTTTTTATTAATAGAAGGTAACTGAAAATCTTCATTAAAAATCGTATCAAATTCTTGCTTTTGATTTTTTGAGAAAAAGAAGTTATGGTGAGCAAGCTGCTCGTATTTTTTGTTGGTTTTGAAATCATTTCGTTATGGACCATCATCTTACTTTCTATATATACTTAAACGTAATTTTGTGTAAGCATATGGCGTGAAACAAAATGATTTACAACTGTTTCGTTTCAATTCTATTTGGGTAAAGAAACCGGAAGTAAAACTACTCGGTTGTTTTCTTCTTCTCGATCCTCTAAGTTATAGATGATGTACCAGTCATAACAACGACATTTAGAATAGTATTTCAATGAAAGAACAAGAAGTCCTTTTTCTTAAGAAAAAAATGGAATGGCATAAGATATAGAATTCATGGTGTCCAGCGTATTGTCAGTGTGTAGGAATGGCAAACTTAACATAATGGTGATAAAAAGCTTGAGAAAAATATAAATTGAACATAAGGATAAATTTATTTTTAAGTAGATGTTTGTACAGGCTGGGCATATAAATAGAAGAAGCAATGAACTAGTTATTTTTTCATGTTTTCAATAAAATATACAGCAAGAGTGTTGACAATTTTTTTAAAAGAGTTAAAATGTGAAAGAACAGTTTAGCTCTCTTACAGTTTTTGTAAGGGAGATTTCTTTTTACGAATTTAGACTAACATCCATCCAGATTTACGTCTAAAATAAATGAGCTCAAATTTCAAATAGATATAGAGGTGGGAATATGAAACAGCTCATGACAAACGGAAAAAACATTTTTGTTAAGCAATTACCGTTGTTTTTAGTTGCAGTATTGTTATTTTGGATTAAAACTTATGCCGTTTATCAAATTGAATTTAATTTAAGTCTTGAGAATTTTATCCAAAAGTTTTTACTATTTATGAACCCACTCGGTTCAGCAATTATCTTTTTTGCTTTTGCTTTACTATTTAAAGGGAGAGGAAAAGTACGAGCATTACTAGGTATTAACTTCTTATTATCATTTATTTTGTACGCAAACGTTGTGTACTATCGATTCTTTAATGACTTCATTACAGTACCTGTTTTAACTCAATCAAATAACTTTGGTCAATTAGGTGGAAGTGCAATGGCTTTAATTCAGCCAACAGATATTCTGTATTTCATTGACTTCTTTGTTTTAATTGCACTTATAATGTGGAAGAAGTTTGATTTACCTACAACAATTAGTAAACGTACGGTAACAAGCGTATTTTTAGTTGGGGTTCTAGTTGTAAGTGCAAATATTGCCATTGCAGAAACAGATCGTCCACAGCTTTTAACACGTACGTTTGACCGTAACTATTTAGTTAAATATTTAGGTGCATATAACTATACAGTTTATGACATTATTCAAAGCTCGAAATCGTCAGCTCAACGAGCTCTAGCTGACAGCAGTGACGTAACAGAGGTTGAAAACTACGCAAAAGCAACTTACGCTGAGCCAAATGAAGAATACTTTGGTAAAGCTAAGGATATGAACGTAATTTATATCTCACTTGAATCATTACAAACATTTATGATGGGATATGAATTAAATGGTGAAGAAGTTACGCCATTTATGAACTCACTTAGAAATGATAAAAATACGCTTTATTTTGATAACGTGTTCCATCAAACAGGTCAAGGTAAAACATCGGATGCTGAGTTTATGGTAGAAAACTCAATATTCCCATTACCTCAAGGATCAGTTTTCACAACAAAGGCAAATAACACGTATCAAGCTGGATCTGCTATTTTAGGCCAAAACGGTTATACAAATGCAGTATTCCATGGTAATGGTAAGACATTCTGGAACCGTGATGAAATGTACAAGTCATTTGGTGTTGATAAATTCTTCGACTCAGCATATTACGATATGAATGAGGAAGATACGCTAAACTATGGTTTAGAAGATAAGCCATTCTTTAAAGATTCTATGCCTTATTTAAAAGAATTAAAGCAACCATTTAGCGCAAAATTTATTACGCTATCTAACCATTTCCCTTATCCATTAGATGAGGAAGATCAAACAATTGAGCCGCATACTACAGGCGATAAATCAGTTGACCAATATTTCCAAACGTCTCGCTATTTGGATGAGGCATTAAAGCAGTTCTTTGATGATTTAAAAGCTTCTGGCTTATACGATAACACGATGGTTGTTATGTATGGTGACCACTATGGTATTTCTGAAAACCATAAGCGTGCAATGTCTGAGGTTCTTGGTAAAGATGTAGGTGACTTTGAACAAGCGCAATTACAGCGAGTACCACTATTCATTCATGCTCCTGGTCTAGAGGGTGGCGTGAAGCATACGTACGGTGGTCAAGTTGATATTCGCCCAACGGTTATGCACCTATTAGGTATTGATACGAAAGACTATATTGACTTTGGTACAGACTTACTTTCAAAAGACCACCAGGAAATCGTTCCGTTTAGAAACGGTGACTTTGTAACTCCTGAGATTACAAAAGTGGACCAAAAAGTATTCAATAATGAAACTGGTGAGCAATTACCAGAAGAAGAAGCAAAAAAATATGATAAATACGACGAACTGGTAAAACAAAAGCTTGAGCTGTCCGATAAGCTTGTATATGGTGACTTATTACGTTTCCATACCCCAGAAGGCTTTAAACCAGTAGATCGTTCTCAATATGATTACAATAAGCGTGACTAAGAAAAAAGCGAAGGCAAACATGCCTTCGCTTTTTTTATGGGAACTGAAACTTATTTGCTCTTCGTTCGTATATAACGTATAAAGGTAATTTATTTTAGAACTAGGAGTTAAATGGTATAATATTCTTATCATAATAAGTGAAACGTAACGATTTTAAACATAAATAGAGACGATAAGGAGTGAGCGGACATGAAAGTGGTGACATTTTTAAAACGATTGTTTATCGTATGGACTGTTGGTACAGCTACGATTCCAATTAGTTATTTAGGGTTTGGTGTAGGGATTGGTGATAGCATTTTATTAAGCTTTGGTACGGCTGCACTAACAGCAATATTCTTCGTTTTTAAAAGCGCTAGAATTGCATATAAAGACCCTTATAGAGAAGAACTTGCTTATATCAAGCATCAGGCTCGTGAAGCACGTAAGCAATTAAAAGTTATTAGCAGTTCTCGCTTTAAGCTAAAATCAATTCACATGTGGACAGAGCTTTCTAAGCTATATAGAGTAGGGAAAAGTATCGTTGATATGGTTGAAAAAGAGCCTGCGCGCTATAAAAGTGTTCAGCCATTTTTTACGAACTATTTGCAAGCAACGGTGACGGTTATTGAACGCTACGTATTTTTATTATCTAAACCTACAAAAAGTATTGATGTAAAAGAAAGTATTCATGAGGCTGAAAATGTGATACATGAACTGTCAACACAGTATGACCAGCTTTTAAATTCTGCACTTTCTCAAGATGTGCTAAGTTTAGATGTAGAAATGAAGGTTTTAAAACAACATTTTCAAAATGAAGAAGAATATGCGCCAATAAATCGAATGAAATAAGGGTGGGGTTTATATGAAAGAAGTGGAAAAAAAACAATCGCTAGATGAACTTTTAAATGATCCGTTTGCATCACCAACTTTGGCTACTCAGCTTGACCAACCGGTAGCTAAGCAGCTTTCAACATACAATAACTTAGCCCCTGAATACCAAGAAAAAGCACAGAAAATCGCCGAGCAAATCGATTATAAAAACCAGCAGGCTATTCTTCAATATGGAGTAGCCGCACAGTCGGAGCTTTCGCAGTTCTCTCAGTCTGTTTTACAGCATGTGCAAACGAAAGATACAGGTCCTGTTGGAGATGTGATTGCTGACTTAATGTCTAAAATACGTCAGGTGAATCCAGATGATTTCACAACGAAGAAAAAAGGATTTATCAGCAGAGTATTTTCTGGTTTGTCAAAGCCAATTCAAAATTTATTAACAAAATATCAAAGTATTAACGTTGAAATTGATAAGATTGCGGATAAATTAGAGCGTTCAAAGCAAATGCTTTATCGTGATATTACAATGTTAGATAGTTTGTATGATAAAAATAAACAGTTTTATGATGCGTTAAATATTTATATCGGAGCTGCAGAGTATCGATTAGAAACGCTTAGAAATGAAGCGTTGCCGGCACTTCAGCAGGAAGCAAAAGCAAAAAATGATTACTTGATGGCTCAGGAAGTAAATGATTTAAGCCAATTCATTAATCGTTTAGAAAAGCGCGTTCATGATTTAAAGTTAAGTAGACAAATTGCTGTTCAAAGTGCACCGCAGATTCGCTTGATTCAAGAAGTAAATCAAACGCTTGTAGAAAAGATTCAAAGTTCTATTTTGACTGCAATTCCCCTTTGGAAAAATCAAATTGTAATTGCGACTACACTGCTGCGACAAAAAGCTGCAATGGAAGCTCAGAAACAAGTATCTAAAACAACAAATGATTTATTAACACGTAATTCAGAAATGTTAAAGCAAAATACAATTGAAGTAGCAAAAGAAAACGAGCGAGGAATAGTAAATATTGAAACGCTTAGACAAACACAATCAGATTTAATTACTACGCTTGAAGAAGTATTAAAAATTCAAGAAGAAGGCCGTACAAAAAGAACAGAAGCAGAAGCAGAGCTGTATCAAATGGAAGCTGACTTGAAAACAAAGCTAATGGATTTAAAATAGACTCAAAAAGCCGAACACCTTTGTGTTCGGCTTTTTGAGTCTATAAATTTTCAATCGAATTAGCCATTTCTAAAAAGGCGTTAACATTTTCTGTTTCAACCGGAGTGAAGATGGTGAGCCGCATAGCTGGACGCTTATCAGATGCCTTCACTAAATATGAAGTAGTTCGGTTCTTGTCGTTGCTGGCTGAATGTACACTGTGGAATGAAAAAGTCTCATTATAAGACGTGACAGAGCTTTTTTGAACGTCAGTTGATACAGCTTCTAATCCTTTTAGAGCTTCTTGTTCTACCTTGTCCCAATCTACGTTATCAGGAAGAACTTCAATACGCATCCACAGCTTATCGTTAGCGTCGTAGTAAATAACATCTTTTCGTGGTTCTTCTTCTGTAAACGTATACCCTTCTAAGACATATAAAGAATATTTTTGGTTTTCACTAGTTTTTAAAAACCCCATTTTTTCTTCTTGCATACCTTCGTTTTCATACGCCATCATCTGTTCAAGAAGACGAATGGTTTGTTCATCAGATGAAGTGTCTGAGGATTCTTTTGATGTTTTTTCTTTTGGAGCTTGATCACTTGTACTATGAGAAGAATTATGGGACTTAGAGTTTTCTTGTGTTGTTCCACAAGCCGTCAGCATAATTGCTGTAAACAGAACTAACAAATATTTTTGCACACTATCTCTCCTTTAATTGAATGCTATTAATCATAGTAAACAATTCTTGTTCATCAGGTGAATGTTTTTTTATATTAGTTATAATAACTAGTATTTGTGCTTTGCTAGGAGCCTTTACGATATATAAGGCCGCTTTTTCTTGATCAGTGTAGGCTTCAAAAGCAGTAATGAGTGGCTTCTTAATATGGTGCTGATCGGCAATCATTTTAGCTTTTCCGAATTGTTCTTCAAAAGTAGATGTAGCCGTATTAACCGACGTAAGTTTATTTGCTGTATCGACTTCTAAGACTTGAATTCTCATCCAAGTATGAGGTGAATGCGTAGAGAAAATAATGTCTTTTCCTTCTTCTTCTTTTTGTAATTCATAGTCAGGTAATACATTTATTGAAAAGCCTTGATGACTGGACGTACCTTTTCTAGCGTTTTCTTGCTCACTTGCTAAAGGCAATATGTTCGTTTTTGTTTGAAGCGCACTAAGTGTAAAGATAAACAGAGCTACTATTACTATTCGATAGATCATATACAGTCTCCTTTATCTATAGTGAAATTGTCAAAATCAACCCTTCAATGAGTATAGTGTTCAATTTCTTACATTTTTCCCCATTCCATTAAAAGTAAACGCAATACGGTTGTTTTTATCGATTTGTTTTCATTTATTTGGGAGAACCTAAAAGAACATTCTAAAAAGAAAGAGAGTGGATGTCGAGTGAATCAAAAGTCGAAACAAGAGGAGTTGTCAAAGCATTCGTATGTATGCAGTGAATCATTTTTTGAGAATGACTTACGAGCCATTGTCATATCACAACTAGAGCAAGATCAAATAGAGAAACAAGAAAGAAGGTAAGCGTATGAAAAAAGGTTGTTTGCTTCTTTGCGCACTTCTCTTTTTCACAGGTGCATCGAACGGACAAGCAGCAAAGAAAAGCCGCTTTTACTATGAGAAAAAAGGTGATATTGTTTGGGAAATTCCAACAAGTGAAGAAAAGATTATTGCATTAACGTTTGATGATGGACCTGATCCAACGTATACGCCACTCATTCTAGATTTATTAAAAGAATACAATGCAAAAGCTACATTCTTTGTTTTAGGTGACCGAGTTACTCAATATCCTACAATTGCTAAAAGAGAGGTTAAAGAAGGGCATGAACTTGGAAATCATACGTATAGTCACTTAGAAGTTCGTGGTAAAGATACTGTAAAAATAGAAGGTGAGATTGAAAAGGCTGATGACAAAATTCAGCAGATAACGGGTATTAAACCCTATCTTTTTAGGCCACCAACTGGTTACTATGATGATAAAGTGGTGAAAGCAGCTAAAAATCAGCAGTATACTGTTGTATTATGGTCATGGCATCAAGACACATTTGATTGGAGAAACCCTGGTGTAGACAAAATTGTTCATCAAGTTCTGAAAAATGCAAGCTCTGGCAACATCGTTTTGTTTCACGATACAGGGGGGGATCGCACGCAAACGGTTCAAGCACTGAAACAAATACTGCCTGAGCTAAAGGAAAAAGGATATCGTTTTGTCACAATTTCAGAGCTTTTGAAGCATCATCCAAACTACGAATCGCTTTATTTAATGCAAAAGGAAAACAAAAACAAAGGCACTCCTTTAAAATAGGAGATGCCTTTGCTTTTTTAAGGGGTAGATACATCCTCTTCGAGAGAGGTTTTTTTCTTTTGGAAATATTCCGTAACGCGCTCGCGTTTCTTTTTAGAAACAAGAACGTACAGAGTATCGCCAGAAAAGATTTTAGTATTTCCGCGAGGTGTAATTAGCTTTTCTTCACGGATAACAGCCGTAATTAAAACATCTTCTGGCAAGGGAAGTTCTTCAAGTGATTTTCCAGAGATTGCGGCATCTGGAACCAGCTTTAGCTCAATCATTTCATTATTGGTTTTGCCCATCGAAACAAGTTCTAAACTGTGTGGAACCACTTCTTTTTCACCATCTGAGAAATTCAAGTAATTGGCTAACGGAGAAATGGTTGCTCCTTGTAATAACGCAGAAGTAAGAACAACGAAGAATACCACGTTAAAGATAAGTGTGCTATTTTCAAGGCCAGCCATCATTGGATATGTAGCTAGAACAATTGGAACGGCTCCTTTTAGTCCTCCCCACGAAATGAATAGCTGCTCTTTCATTGTATATTTAGTGAAAAGCATGCTGATGAAAACACCTAATGGTCGAGCAACGAGCATTAATAAAAACGACAATAAGATACCTTGCCATGTAACCTCAATAAGCTCTTTTGGAAAGACGAGTAGACCTAAAATAATAAACATAAGAATTTGCATCATCCATGCAAAACCTTCATTAAAGCGTACAATTGCATGACGATATGTTAAATGGGAGTTTCCGATAATAACAGCCATTATGTAGACAGCTAGCAATCCACTTGCTCCAATAAAAGCAGTGACGCCATATGTTAAAGCTGCTAAAGCAAGAGATAATACTGGGTAAAGACCGGATGAATCTAAATTAATGCGATTGATAATCCATACGGAAGCTTTTCCGAGCACTAATCCCATTAGTAACCCCATTCCCATTTGCCAGAAAAAGTCGAGGAAAAGAGTAAAGATAGGTGATTCAGGTGCTTGGATTAGTTCAATAATTGAAACAGTTAAGAAAATCGCCATTGGGTCATTTGAACCTGACTCTGCTTCTAGAGTTGACGTGAGCTTTTGACGAATGTTTTTAGATCCTAAAACAGAAAAGACGGCTGCAGCGTCAGTAGATCCAACGATCGCTCCAAATAATAAGCCTTCTAGCCAAGTAACATCCAAAATGTACTTTGCTAATACACCGGTTACAACAGTTGTAATTAAAACTCCTAATGTAGCAAGAGAAATAGAAGGGCGAACGACGCTTTTGACGTCGGTCCACTTTGTTTGAATACCACCATCAAATAGAATGATAATGAGAGCAATTACTCCGACACCTTGTGCTAAAAGAGCGTTGTCAAAGTAGACGTAATGACTGAGTATCATACCAACAATAATAAACAGTACGAGGGAAGGTAGACCTAAACGCGAAGAGAATTTTGCTGTTAAGACTCCCGTAACTAGAAGAATGGATAAAAGGAAAATTAAATTGTCAATCGTAAAACTCAATGATTGTTCACCTCTTTTTCATAATTAAGTTGAATTTACTTTTGAATGGATAACGGATGAAAAGCTGCTAATAAACGTCAAATTCATTATATTCCTCCTTATAATAACCAAATCTACAGCAAAAAGAAGCTGTATCAATAAAAGTATACCATAATCGTCAGAATAGAAGAGATTATTATGCTTCAGTATTTTTTAATAAAAAAGAACCCGGTTGTATAACCGAGTTCTCTCATTATTATTTAAGATCTTGCTGGTAATAAAGCTCAGGTGCTTTAAATGGTTTTCCTTTTTGTGTTTTTGGTCCTGTATGATCTGGTCGAGCCCGATCATACACGGCAGTTCCCACAATTTCAGCGACATCTTGAAGTTTTTCTTTACTAATTTTGTCAATGCTATCTTCTGGTGTATGGTACCATGGTTCAGCTGGATCATGGATAAATAGTGCAGCAGGAATGCCTGCTTCTGCAAACGGAACATGATCACTGCGTCCACCCTCTGAATATGGAGTAGCCGCACCATTTAGGCGCAAGCTTGACGCCTGAGCTAATTTTGTTACAAAGTTAGCTTTTCCATCTGCTGTTTTTAATACTAAATCACCAGCATCGCGGCTCCCAACCATATCTAAGTTAAACATACCAACGATACGATCTTTCTCATCATGAGATAAACCATCCACGTACTCTTGAGAACCAATTAAGCCAAGTTCTTCAGCTCCAAACGTTACAAAGCGTAGCTCCGTATCTGTTGGTAGAGACTTTAATACGCGAGCTAATTCAATGACCATTGCTGTTCCAGATGCGTCGTCGTTTGCACCAGGCGCACCCTCAACTGAGTCATGATGAGCCCCAATTACGATGATATCATCCGTGTTGCGTTTTTTTTCAGTTGGTGATTTTGTTGCGGTTACGTTATATGAAATACGCTCACTAACTTCAGCACCTTCAATATTTACAGTAGCTGTTAGATTGCCTGCTTTTATTTTTTCAAGAAGCTGTTCACCCTCCGCTTTTGGTAAAGCTACAGCTGGTACATAACCATCATTAGCTCCACCAAGCGTCCCGTTTAACTCACCGTCAGCATTATTATAAATAATAACGGCTTTGGCTCCTTTTTCAGCTGCATTTAATACTTTTTCACCAAAGCTAATAGAGCCACGTTGAATCAGTGCAATTTTGCCTGTCAAGTCTTGATTCGTTAACTCTTCTTTTGTTCCAAGGCCAGCATCAACAACTTCAGCGCTTACATTACCGTTTATGCTATATGTGAAAGCGCTAGGTGAATAGCTTGTCCCATCAGCTGAAAGTTCAACTTTAGATGCTTCTGTATAGCCAACGAATGTAAATGGCTCGACGTTTGCTTTATAACCAAATGATTTTAATTTCTTTTGAATATACCAAGCTGCTTTATGTTCAGCTGCAGTTCCAGCTACGCGAGGCGTTTTTGCTAAATATTCAATATCATTGTAGATGTTATCTACATTAATTTTGTTGAGCACCTTTTTATCTACCGCATTGTAAGCTTGACTCGCTGAAGCCTGAGTAGCAGGAGCAGCTGCAGTATATGTACTAGATATTGAAAGGGCTAAGCTTGTTGCTAAAGCAACGGATACAATTGTCTTTTTTGTTCTTTTCATTGTGTTCCTCCTTTGGGAAATTATAGATACAACTTAAAATTTATAATATTCCCAAAAATAAAAAAAGGGTAAATATTCCTATTTAGTTTGAATGTTTTAAGGTAAAATGCTATTTTTTATGTCTGAAATTATAAAATTGAGAAGAGGTTGTAAAAGAAAAGTAATCAAACCGTTATCGAATTCTTATTGATAAAGTTTCATGGACATGATGTAATAAAAGAAATAAGTGAAGCAGGAAGGGTAAAAGAATGAGAGATGCATGTCAAAAGATTATATTGCCATATACGCCTGAGAATCTAAGAATGTTACTGTTACAAGTTTGTGATGATGAAAATATGTTTTCGCATCAAGAGCTCGCTTATTGGTGTGATAAATTTACGTTACATTATTATGAATACGATGCAGATGAAAAGCAGTGGATGAGTGATATGCAACAACCTGATGCGCGCCAAGACTTGGCAAGGTCGTATGCCATTGCAAAAGATATTGGTTGGCAGTGGTATTATTATATGTCAAGGGGGACAACGCTGTCTGATATACAGTATACAGATTTACACTACTTAGAGCTCCCAAAGCATTTATTTGTTAGATGGCTAAACGAACTGTATGAAATGTAAATACATATGCGAAACATCCCGTTACAAAGGGATGTTTTTTTGTATGCTAAAGCTTTAACGATGATAAATATAAAAATTGGCGAGCAATTAGAGTGAAAAATCGTAAAAAACACAAAAACCGAGTTGACTTATTGGAATTCTTATAATATAAATAAAGGAGACTTATATTTGGAAAGTGTTGTAGGAGGAATTATTTTGACTTTATTATTAGTTATTCTTAACATCATTATCATGCTGGCATTAATCGCTGGTTTATATATGATGCAAAAAAAATACGTTTCATTTTCAAAGCGTGTATTCACTGCTCTAGGACTTGGAATTGTATTTGGATTTGCTCTTCAATTGGTATATGGACCAACTTCAGAAGTGACAGCTCAAACATCAGATTGGTTTAGTATTGTTGGTAGCGGTTATGTGAAATTTCTTCAGATGATCGTTATGCCACTTGTGTTAGTTTCGATTGTGGCCGCATTCACTCGCTTAAAATTAACGAGTAACATTGGGAAAATCAGCGGTTTAATTATTGGGATTTTAGTTGGAACAACAGCCATTGCAGCAGCAATTGGGATTGTGACAACAACGGGATTTAACTTAGAAGCTGTTCAGATTGAACAAGGAGCAGCTGAAACCGAGCGTGGAGCAGCATTAGAGGAGAATTTGTCAGGAATGCAAGCCCAAACAATTCCACAACAAATCATTGAATTGTTGCCTGCGAATCCATTTTTAGATTTAACAGGAGCACGACCAACTTCAACAATCGCAGTGGTTATTTTTGCTGCATTTATCGGAATTGCTTATTTAGGCGTAAAGCGTAAAAAGCCAGAAGAAGCAGCTCTTTTTTCAAAGGTTATTGATATGATTTATGCAATTGTAATGCGCGTTGTTACATTAATTTTACGCTTAACGCCATATGGTGTATTAGCCATCATGACAAAGACAATCGCTACGAGCGATATTGATGCTATCGTGAAGCTTGGTAAATTTGTTATTGCGTCTTATGTAGCGTTAGGAGCAATGTTTGCTGTTCACTTACTTTTACTAACGCTTGTCGGTGTTAACCCGATTATGTATGTAAAAAAAGCATTTCCAGTTTTAACATTTGCTTTCACATCTCGTACAAGTGCAGGGGCTTTACCGCTAAATGTGAACACACAAACGAGACAGCTTGGCGTTCCAGAAGGAATTGCAAACTTCGCAGGGTCATTTGGTTTATCAATTGGTCAAAATGGATGCGCGGGTATTTATCCAGCAATGCTAGCCGTTATGATTGCACCAACAGTTGGTATTAATCCTTTATCACCATCGTTTATTGCCACACTAATTGCTATTGTAGCTATTAGCTCATTTGGAGTAGCAGGTGTTGGTGGAGGTGCAACATTCGCGGCACTTCTTGTTTTATCTGCACTAGACTTACCAGTTGCACTTGCAGGACTTCTTATTTCAGTAGAACCTCTGATCGACATGGGGCGTACAGCATTGAACGTCAGCGGAAGTATGACAGCAGGTGTTATAACAAGTAAAGTAACAAAAGAATTAGATACAACAGTTTATAATGATAAAACAATTTCGCCTGAAACGGCAGAAGCATAAAAAAGCTGGGACATAAGTATTTCGGTCAATGATTTATCCGAACTATCGTGAGTTAACTACTTTCGATAGCTCGGATATTTTTTTGTTTGGAAAACATTTTGAACGAACTTGTTCTTACAGCTTAACGATTGTAGAAACGTCATGATCGGTCTTTGAGAAGGAAACATTTAATTATGTCTCACTCTCTTTCTTTGTGAGAAGATTAAAATTTCTAAATAATATGACATATCGGTTGATTTTTTTGAAAAGGGTAGTGTAAACTAATTATTGGTAACGCTTTCTAAAATTGAAGGAGGTATGGATTTGATGCAAAATATTGGAGCAAAACAAGTTGAAGTAAGTCCAAAACTGAAGCAATTTTTACAAGGTGTAAAGAAGCTTTATATTAACGGTGAGTGGGTGGAGTCGGCATCTGGAAAGACGTTTGAAACAGTAAACCCTGCAACTGGTGAAAAGTTAGCAGATGTAGCTGAAGCAAATGCTGAAGATATTGACCGTGCTGTGTTAGCAGCTCGTGAAGCTTTTGATAAAGGACCGTGGACAAAAATGTCTGCAGCGGAAAGAAGTCGTTTGATTTATAAGCTTGCTGACCTCATGGAAGAACACAAACTTGAACTTGCTCAATTAGAAACGCTCGATAATGGGAAACCAATTCGTGAAACATCAAATGCAGATATTCCTTTAGCTATTGAACATTTTAGATACTATGCTGGTTGGACAACAAAAATTGTTGGACAAACTATTCCTGTACAAGGAGCATACTTTAACTATACGCGTCATGAACCACTAGGAGTGGTTGGGCAAATTATCCCTTGGAATTTCCCGCTGCTCATGGCAGCATGGAAGCTGGGTGCTGCGTTAGCTAGCGGTTGTACAATTGTACTAAAACCAGCAGAACAAACGCCTTTATCAGCTCTTTATCTAGCAGGTCTTGCTGAGGAAGCGGGCTTTCCTAAAGGAGTGCTAAATGTCGTTCCAGGTTTCGGTAAAACAGCAGGTGAACCACTTGTTAATCATTTGCTTGTAGATAAGATTGCCTTTACGGGATCAACTGCGGTTGGAAAGTCGATTATGAAGCAAGCGAGTGAAACTTTAAAGAAAGTTACGTTAGAGCTTGGAGGTAAATCTCCAAATATCATTTTACCTGATGCAGATTTATCAAAAGCTGTTCCAGGAGCATTGGCGGGTGTAATGTTCAACCAAGGACAAGTTTGTTGTGCGGGAAGTCGGTTATACGTACAAAAAAAATTATATGATAATGTAATAGCAGACTTAGTGGCACAGTCTAAGGTGATTAAACAGGGTAATGGATTAATAGAAGATACAACGATGGGCCCGCTTGTGTCTGCACAGCAGCAGAAGCGAGTCAAATCATATATTGATAAAGGTGTAGAAGAAGGAGCTGAAATCTTAACAGGAGGTTCGCTGCCGTTTGAAAAAGGATATTTTGTGGAACCAACAATCTTTGCTGATGTTGATCATTCCATGACAATTGCACGAGAAGAAATCTTTGGCCCTGTTGTTGCAGCGATGCCTTTTGATGATTTAGATGATTTAATTGCCAAGGCAAACGATACGACATATGGATTGGCAGCGGGCGTTTGGACGCAAGATTTGAAGAAAGCTCACTATGTAGCTCACGGTATCAAAGCCGGAACAATCTGGGTGAACTGCTACAATGTATTTGATGCAGCTAGTCCGTTTGGTGGATATAAACAGTCTGGAATTGGAAGGGAAATGGGTAGCTATGCGCTTGATAACTATACAGAAGTAAAAAGTGTATGGGTTAATATGGAATCTTAAAAACAATTTCAGAAACATTAGCATATCTATTTGTGAAAAAGAGTAGTCTTTAGTGGACTACTCTTTTTTATTATACGTTGCATAAACCATCTAGTATTTTGCGGAAGTAATTAGTAACTACTAATTCCATAGAAAGAAGTGATGCGTATGAAAGGAATACAGGGTCCGTCGACTTATCGTATGACAGGCCATTTGAAAGATTTTCAAGAAAATCCGCTTTTGTTTTTACGACATCTTAGTGAATACGGCGAGGCAACAAGCTTTCGGCTAGGTCATCGACGATGTTACTTAACAACGAATCCGCAAATGGTAAAAGATATTGTTTTCACAAATGCCAATAGTTTTGTGGATGTAGGGATTAAAAATGTTGTTCGAACACTACAGGTTCACGACTTATATGAATTTAATTTTTCAACGGGGGTGCCAAAAGTCAAGGGTTCCTTTGTGAAAAAACATTTTTCTACCTTTCGAATTGAGCATCGTACGATCGTGCAATCCCATATATCTTTATGGGAAAGTGGAGATTTAAAAGTCTTCAATGAAGAAGTGCAAGATTTGGCGCTCTGTTTATTAGCACACAGCTTTTTTGGCGTAGCCAACAAGCATGATTTGACAGGACACTTACGAAAACTGGCTGAGTTGCGGACTAAGAGACATCAACCTTCGATGATAAAGGTGCCGATCCCAAAGCTTGGAAAGCGAAATCCAATAGAGGCACACGCTATAGCGGGTGTTTTTTCATGCCTTCAATCTCTTTACAATCACAGGTCAACTTGTGAACAAAATAATGTTTACAATGTACTTGATAATGAAAGTGAAGGTGACATTCTTCAGCGATTCTTTATTACGTACGACTTAATTCGCAATGCATGTAGTTGGCTGATGTATACGTTTTGTGAGCATCAGGATATTCTACGACATATCCAGTTGCTAAAAGGTCAGGAGCAAGATGAATATATGCGTATGGTTATTTTAGAGTCGCTGAGGCTCTATCCTCCGATTTGGTTATTTGGTAAACAAGCGGTAGAAGCTGTTCAGGTGGATAACTATCTCTTTAAAAAAAATGAAACGATTTTTATTAGTCCTTATAGCCTCCATCGTAATGAAGCTTATTTCTTAGAGCCTAATGAGTTTTTACCTGAGCGTTTTTGTTTAGATTTAAATGTCGATATACCACAACACCTTTACTTACCGTTTGGCATGATTGCAGAAACCGAAGCTCAAGTGGAATATGTTATGACCATGGTAAAAGCTATTACCCTCCCGTTAGTAACATCATTTAATATAAAAAAAGTGCGGTCCATTATTCATCCAAAAGGAGAGATTTTATTGGAGATGAAAGAGCCTTTTTCTATTGTTGTGACAAAAGACAAATCACCGATAGTAACCTCGTTATAAGATGCTTTTTCATTATTGATATATGAACGTATTGACATTAAACTCATTGAAATCTATCATTAAGTGCATCTATTATGAAAGGTACAGATAGAGGAGCTTATGGATAAACTACCCAATCAATTTATTGAACTTATTGAAACATCCTTATTGCCTAACTTAATTATTAAAAGTGAAAATGAACATGACCCTGTTATAGTCGAATATGTACCTGGTGAATGGATTTTAATTGGAAAAGGCAACTATGCAGCCGTTTTTTATCACCCTTTATATGAAGGTCTAGTAGTGAAGGTATACGGTCGGTCATTTGAAGAGGTAAAAAAAGAAGCAAATGTCTATAAGAAATTAGGAAAACATCCTGCTTATTCTCAGCTTTATTATTATACAGATCACTACTTAATTCTAAAGAGGCTGCAAGGCATTACACTATATGAAGCTGTTCAAAAGCGCGTTATAATTCCGTTAACGGTTATAGATGATGTAAATGACGCATTAGCTTATGCTAAATCAAGAGGGCTCAATCCCTTTGATGTTCATGGGAAAAACGTAATGATGAAGGAAGGGCGCGGATACGTAGTTGATATTTCTGATTTCTATAAAAAAGGCATTGATAAAAAGTGGACGGATTTGGTGAAAGCTTATCACAAAATCTATGTGCCTATTATAAAAAAGTACCATCTTGCTATTTCACCATCTTTATTGAATCTAACAAGACACGTCTATCGTTTGTATCGCAAAGTGAAAAATAAATATAAAAAATATGTATGAAGGCTTTCTGCTCTTGGTTCATCACTAAAAGCAGAAAGTCTTTTTATAATGAAATTGCTATCTTATGCAGGTCTTTAAATCCTTACTGATAATGAGTAAATTCAGTTCAAAATATTTCCATCTTATAAAATAAAAAAGACAAATACGCAAACCTGGTTTAGAATGAAAGCTCTGACCCAATCATCCATCCAGAGGAGCGTTATTTGTCCAATGAATAGACTATCACATCAAGAAGAAATCTACAATGGCTTAATAAAATGGAAGCTGCCCTTTTATTTCTCAAAACCTGTCATCAACCACTTAACCCACTTTATAGATGGGATGTTGAGTGTGGGGTTTACAGGTAAACTAACGGAAATTCATTCGTTTAGTCATCAAAAGAAACATCGTACGACTCTTGGCCATTTCTTGAAAAAAGGTTCATGGAATGAAGGCTACCT
>NZ_KQ758682.1:0-22706 GCF_001457055.1 Priestia veravalensis
ATGTTTCTTTTGATGACTAAACGAATGAATTTCCGTTAGTTTACCTGTAAACCCCACACTCAACATCCCATCTATAAAGTGGGTTAAGTGGTTGATGACAGGTTTTGAGAAATAAAAGGGCAGCTTCCATTTTATTAAGCCATTGTAGATTTCTTCTTGATGTGATAGTCTATTCATTGGACAAATAACGCTCCTCTGGATGGATGATTGGGTCAGAGCTTTCATTCTAAACCAGGTTTGCGTATTTGTCTTTTTTATTTTATAAGATGGAAATATTTTGAACTGAATTTACTCATTATCAGTTATTTATTAATTTTGCATATGAACAACCTTAATACGATGGATACTTTATTTCTGCAATTATCTCATTCGATTCATACACTTTAGGCAGAGATTCTTTAACTGGGAGTATAAAATACCTCATGCATTGCTAACATCTCTAAAGAATTTACCTGTTAACTTGTCCATTAGGAAAATAAAAAAATCCATGAAATTATTTGAATTTCAAGGACTTTTTTATTATGTTTGTTATATGATATCTACCACTTAAGTACTTCGTTAAAACAGTATAAAAGCTTGTCTGCCATATTGATTGTCCTTACTTTCAACCGACTTGTTTCGCAGATGAATAACTGCTCTTGTTTTGTTTTTCTTCACCTGGTAATTTCATAAATACCATCAAAATAGCACTAACAAAATACAAACCAGCAAATATCCACATGACTCCGTGTACACCTATGCTACCAATGAATGTTCCTACAATTGCAGGTGCAATAAAGTAAGACATTCCAGCCCCAAAACTTACAATAGCCATAGCTGAGCCTTTCTTTTCAGGTGCTAGTGAACTTACTAGAGCAGAGAGTGGTACATAACCACATAGAACGATTCCAAAAAATATGCCTACCACAGTTAATGCCCAAAAATTATGCCCGAACACTTGAGGAGTATAAAGCATAACCAGAGTCATTACACCGCAACCGACACTGCCAATCCACATAATTGTTTTTCGCCAACCTAACCATTTGTCACTGATATAGGGAATGACTAAGTTAAAAGAGATATTGGCCACCCACATAGTTCCCCATACTTGTAACCATTCTTCTGTACTGTATCCATATTCAGAGGACAAGTATAGAGGGAAAAAGATTGGAAGAGCACCTACGCCGGTCGAGTTTATTATACGAACAACTCCTCCTATTGCGATTTTTGGCTTTTCAATACAAATAGTTAGTCCACTGAGTAAACTTTTCAATTTTTCCTTTCCGTTACCCTCACGTTCATGTACTTGGCCTTTTACAACAACAACTCCAATTATCCCACCGATTAACACCCATACGACCGCACTCCACATTAATCCGATATATCCGATTTTCGGAATCATATAAGCTGGAAAATAACTTCCAACAACATAAAGACCGCCACTCCATGCTGCCCAAAATAGACCTATTGCCGTAGCTAAAATACGGTCAGGACTGCGATAGGTAATCCAAACTAAAAACGAATAGCAAAATAAAGGATAACCAAACCCTCGAATAGCATAAGTCGGTAACATAACTGCATAATTATGCGTTTTTAGACCATATTCAATAAAAAGAATTTGACCTATTAACCAGATAACCAAGCCTGCTATCATAACCTTTCTTGGTCCCCATGCTTCTGTAAGGACACCCGAAAAGTAGGAGGCGATTGCTAATATAGCTCCGTATGCTGCAAAGAGAGTAGAAGATTGTTGAACAGTTAAGCCCTGTTCAATAAGATACGGTGAAAGCCAACCATGTTCGAGACCATCTCCTACCATAAAAATTAAAGTTGCGATATAGCCCCAAATCATAGCTGATGGAATACCTTTGGTGTTTTGCTCTCTTTTTGAAATCGCATTCATTTTAATCACCTCAAAATTATATATTTAACAATGCTGATAGTCACATTTACTCATTAGATGGTTCTCTTCAATGGTTAATGATAAATACCCAACCAGGTATTTATCATTAACTACATAGGAAATATACTGTTATGCCCACCACATTTCAGTTAATTGTTCTTTAAATTGTGCGCCTTTTAATAAAGAGATGGCCTTACTTAATCCTTCATCTAACGAAGCTAGCATATCTTCATGTTCAATGGATATCACATAGTCATATCCTACCGCACGAAGCGCACTCACCATATCTTTCCATACTTTTTCGTTTTGCCCATATCCTACGGATCTAAATGTCCACGAACGATTCAAAGTATCACTGTAATGTTTTGTATCTAATACTCCATTAACACTAATATTTGCCTGATCCAAATACGTATCTTTTGCATGAAAATGAAAAATAGCCTCTTCTCGACCAAGTTTTTTAATGGCTTCTACTGGATTAATCCCTTGCCAAATCAAATGGCTTGGATCAAAATTAGCTCCAATACTTGGCCCAGCATGCTCTCTTAATTTCAAGAGAGTTTCAGGGTTATACACAACAAACCCCGGGTGCATTTCAAGCGCAATTTGATGGATACCGTGTAACTCTGCAAATTTCACTTCCTCTTTCCAGTAAGGAATGACTACTTCATTCCACTGCCAATCTAGGATTTCCGTATATTCCGGCGGCCAAGAACAGGTTACCCAGTTCGGATTTTTGGCACCTGGGTGGTCACCCGGGCACCCAGAAAATCCATTAATCACCGGCACTTCTAAACGTTCAGCTAATAAAACTGTTTTTCTCCACACATCATGAGCCTTTTTGGCAACCATCTTATTTGGGTGCAGTAAATTGCCATGACAACTTAGACTACTTATTGTAAGTCCTCTACTTGTAAGGGCAACTTGAAATCTTTTTAATTTCTCTGGGTTCTCTAGTAATTCATCGGGATTACAATGACTGTTTCCTGGATAATTGCCTGTGCCCAATTCAACGGCCTCTACACCCATTTCACATAGTTTGTCCAGCATCTCTTCAAAAGGTAAATTTTGATAAAGAACTGTAAACACCCCTAATTTCATGCACGTACCTCCTGCTTTACCTTCACTTTCATCCATTTTTGTTGTTCATGACTTGCTAAAATGGCGTCGGTAATGCACATGGACATATGTCCATCTTCAAATGTCGCGAAAGTGGCTTTATCACTTAAAGGATTTTTACCTTCTCGAATAAAGGTATAGAAATTCAACAATCCATTTTTTAATGCGTCTGGCCAACCTTCATTATGGCCCCCCGGATGATGAATGGACGATTTTGCTTCAGGATTAAATAAAGTAGGATCTGCAAGAAGAGTTTGATTTGGTTGATCTCGATAGCCAATCCACAGCTTTTCTGGCTCTTCTTGATTCCAAAAAGCAGAATTTTGACTGCAAGCGATTTCAAAGCTTAGCCTATTTTTTCGCCCTGCACTTACTTGAGACACAGTAAATAAGCCTTTTACCCCGTCTTCAAAACGTACAAGAACAGATGCATAGTCTTCTGTGTTAATCGGAACATCTTCATATGCTTCTTCTTGTCCTTTTTGTCCCCCAAAAGTAGATCCTTGAGAAGTAGATTTTTTTCTTACCGGTATAACAGTTGCTAGATCAGCAAAAACTTCGACGATTTTTTTACCTGTTACATATTGAACTGTATCACACCAATGAGAACCGATATCTGCTACCGCTCGTGATTTCCCTCCGACTTCGGGAGCTAAACGCCAATTAAAGTCTGTTTCGAACAATAACCAGTCTTGTAAATAACTTCCGTGTACTAAGTTGACTTTCCCTAACTCACCGTTTCTGATCATCGTTTCTAATTGTTTTACAATCGGAAATTGGCGGTAGTTAAAGTTTACGCCATGTACGACCTGGTGCTCTTTAGCTAATTTCAATAGCTCGGCAGACTCTTCACTAGACATAGCTAATGGTTTTTCCGATAACACATGTTTACCTGCTTGAATAATTTCTTTATTAATTTGAAAGTGAAGATGATTAGGTGTACAGTTATGAACAACTTGAATATCACTGTCTTTTAACATGTCACGATAATCCCCATAAGCTTTCGGAATTCCAAGTTCAACCGCTTTTTTTTCTGCTACTTCCTGACCATGTTCTGCTAATCCAACTACTTCTACAAAACCGAGTCTTCTGATAGCCTCAATATGAGTAGGCCCAATAAACCCTGTCCCAATAACTCCAACTTTTATTTTTTCCATTTCTTTCTCCACCTTAATAAACTGTATTTTCCATGATTTCTGTTACTTCCGTAGTAGCTAAAAAGAGAATTAAAACCTTTATAGCCGTTTGTTGACTTGTCTCTATTGATCCGAATCACAAATCAACAACTCTATTTCTAATAAAGGCTAGTCTACTAGGACTAGCCTCTACTAAACTAATATTTAAGCTTTCACTAAATTTTCTGTAAGATTAATCCATATACCTTTTTCAGCTGACTCAAGGATAGCATCTGAAATAACGGCGATTTGATAACCGTCTTCAAAATCTGGTGATACGCTTGTATCTTCAACGATTGATTTGAGGAAATCATATGTTTCAATAATTTTTGTTTCCCCGTAGCCAATCCCTAATGCTGGGATTGGCCATAGACCTTCTCCATATGGATGTGCAGGTCCTGTATAAACCGTTCTGAATCCGCGGCTGTCACTTGGATCATCGGAGAAACATACTTGAAGCTCATCACGGCGTTCATAGTTAAAGTATAATGAACCTTTCTCTCCGTGAATTTCAAATGTTAAGAAGTTGTTGCGACCCCAGGCATTACGAGTCGCTTCAATACTTCCAACTGCGCCGTTATCAAATTTAATTAAAGTTGAAAACTCATCATCTACATCAACTTTACCTTTTGGTACATCAGCTTCTGCTTTTACAGTTCCAAGTTTATCTACACCGCCACTTTGAATCGGTCTTTCACCAATCCATGTCTTTGCAATAGCCATTACCTCTGAAATGTCACCCACAAGATATCTTGCATAGTCAATCACATGTGTTCCGATATCACCTAATGCACCTGAACCAGCTCGTTCTTTTTGGAAGCGCCATGATAAAGGCGAGTTAGGATCCGCAGACCAGTCTTGAAGGTATGTGCCTCGGAAGTTTAAAATCTTTCCAATTCTTCCTTCCTCAATATATTTTTTTGCTAGAGCAACGGCTGGTGTTCTGCGATAGTTAAATGCGACCATATGTTTAACACCTGCTTCTTTTACTGCGTCAAGCATTGTTTTTGCTTCTGCTGCAGTTCGTGCTAACGGTTTTTCTGAAATGATATGTTTACCTGCTTTGGCAGCTGCAATGGCAATCTCTGCATGAGAGTCATTTGGTGTTACAATATCAATAATATCAATTTCAGGGTCTTCTACTACCTTTCTCCAATCAGATGAATAGTTTTCAAATCCTAAACGTTCTGCTGCATCTTTTGCTAACTCTTCGGTCACATCAACGACTGTGTGTCGTTGAGGAATTGCTGGTGCTGGCCAAAAAAACATTGGCATACCTGCATAAGCAAGTGCATGCGCCTTCCCCATAAATCCTCCGCCAATCATACCTACGTTTAACTTTTTCATTTTTATTCTCCTCCTATGAAAGCAGTCTATTTATTCGAATCTACTATCTTTTAAATAACATCTGCTATATCGTTATGGTAAATTAGGCTTCAAGTTCCTAATATATTATCTCTGCTACTTTCTTCTTGATCTTAAGACTTATTTGCCGTTTCAAAACTTAATAAGAAATTAAAACTGATTTCTGCTCCTTTTTTCGGATCATTATAGCTATCTAATTCTACTGTAAGCCATTCATCATACCCAATCTCATTCAGCACTTGGATCATCTGGTCAAACTTTTGATGTCCTTCTCCTAAAGGAAGAAATTCTCCATTATAATAATCCTTGAAATGAATATATTTAATGCGATTTGCATATTTTTTAATTACTTCTACCGGATTCCCTCCACCTGCTTCGATATGCGCTGTATCCGGACATAAATTAATCGTTGTTAGTGCCATTAACTTGTCCAGCTGGTCTGGGGCCTCTACGTTTGTTCCTAAATGCGGGTGATAGCTTGGAATAAGATTATATTTCTCTGCAATTACTACTACTCGATTAAGAGCATTGCCTAAATCAGCGTAATCGCTTTCTAAAATACCATTCGTACGGATAGCTCCTCCGCCAATTACTAGATGCTGCGCTCCTAGTTCAGAAGCAAGAGCTGCAACCTCTTCAATTTTTAATAATTCCTCTTCCAAAATATCCGGGAAAATAAAATTCCCTCCAGTGTAAACTCCAATAAAGTCTAAAGAGTAACGGTTCAGCAATGCTCTAAACTCTTCTTTTCTATCTTTAAATTCCATTAGATTTCCGTCAAATATTTCAAATCCTTTATATCCAACTTCTGCAATATCTTTTAAAGCTTCTTCTGTTGATCCATTTGCAAGGTAATAAAGGTCTTTTATCGAAGTGACTCCGGCAGGGTGCCCTACTACCCCACCCCACGTATTTGTCTGATATCCTAGTTTCATGGTTTCTCCCCTATCTTTAAAAATTCCTTATGCGTATATGGTGTATTAATACTGGAATTTCATCACCTCCCTAAATTAATTTAGATAAGAAATAATTGGACCAAAATACATGTAATCGATTACAAAGTATTCTAGACAAAGATTGTATTTTTTAATTTATTATAAGAAGAAGGTGTTTTTACTATCTGTACTTGTACTCGATTATACCTATCAGAAATCTAAACTAAAAATCCATTTGTAATCGATTACATCTTAATTTTTTAAAAAACAAGAAGATTTAAATCATCAGATACATTTTCAAAAGAACTCTTATTCCCTTATGAAATATGTGTTGAGCATGAATCACGTATGATAAGCTGATTTTCCATTAGGTATTGATGTCTTTCAATTTCTTCCTTATTCATCAACTTTATAAGTAATTTCATTGCCATCGTGCCCATCTCAAAAGCTGGCTGTGAGATGGTTGTAAGAGCCGGTTTGAAAATAGATGAAAATTTTATATCATCAAATCCCACTACGGAAATATCATGTGGAACACTTAATCCTTTTGAAGAAATAGCATTTATAGCTCCAAATGCCATCTCATCATTTGCTGCAAACACGGCTGTTGGAGGATGATTAAGACCCAAAAATTGATTCATTATATTGAAACCACTTTCATAAGAAAAATTACCCTCCTGCACTAGAATGGACTCAACTGTCAGGTTGTATCGTGCCATTGTCTGATAAAATCCTTTTAATCGATCCTGTCCTATCACTCCATCTAGAGGACCTGATATAAATCCTATCCTTTTATGTCCCAACTTAACCAAATATTCTGTTGCTTTTTGAGCCCCACTGATATTATTAATAGAAACGGTGGGGATGGCTGAACCTTCTATATATTCACATGCCAAAACTACAGGATATTTGAGAGCCATTTCCTCAATGTTCTTCGATTTCATTCTCGCCGTTAGTAAAACCATTCCATCAGCTTTTTTTTGAAGAAGTATGTTTAAATACCCATTTTCTCTTTCCAAATCATTGCCCGTATCCCCAAGCAGAACTTGGTATCCGTTTATGACGGCTACAGACTCAATTCCTCTTAATACTTTAGAAAAAAAAGGATTTGTTATATCAGGTACAATGACTAGAATGGTTTTGGTTTCTAATGTTCTTAACTGGCGAGCTAATGCATTTGGCTGATAGTTTAATTCTTTAATTACTTGTAATACTTTCTCAGTCGTTTCTTCCGTTACAGTGTTAGGTTTACTTAGTACTCTTGACACTGTAGCAGTTGAAACATTTGCTTTTTTTGCTACATCTATTATTCGCACCATTTTACGACTCTCTTTTCTTGTTCTTTTCTATAACAGAATTGTAATCGCATACAAAAATATTGTCTAATTGGATTCAGACAACATTTTCTGAGATTCAAACTCTTTAAATTTCCTTTTAAGCGTCGTTTTTATCCATATAAACAAAAAAACAACAAATTAAAAAAACTCAGCACTTATTGCTGAGCTCCATGTTTTATAATAATTTGTACCTTTGCAGATTGTCTACTTTATGCTTGGAAATCCTTGCAGTTTCCTTATAATCTTTAAAATAGGCTTTATACATTTGACCCGTTGCTTCGATTCTTGTTAAAAGTTCCACATTTATAATATAAGATCTATGAGATATCATAAACCTAGAATCAACGGCACCTTCCAAGCTAGTTAAAGCTTCATTTGTCTCGAATTTACCATTTTTAGTATGAATGACAGATTTCCGATCAAGTCTTTCAATAAAGATAATTTCTTCTAATGGAATAAAAATTATATTTTTCTGCTGTTTAATCATTAGATCCTTTTTAAATGAATGTTCTTTATCAACTAGTGAAATAGACGCTTGGGAGGCTCTCTCTAAAGCACTATATAAACGATTTCTATCAATTGGCTTTAAAATATAGTCCACTGCCTTTACGTTAAATGCCTCAAGTGCATAATCATCATGGCCAGTAATAAAAATAACTTGTAAAGCCGGGAGAAGTTCTTTACATGCTTTAACCGCTTCCATCCCATTCAATAAGGGCATTCCGATATCTACTAAAGCAAGATCCGGTTTTTCTTTCGTAACATAGTGTATCAATTCTTCACCGTTGGCGGCCTCTCCGACAATTTTATATTTGGATAAACTCTCAATAAAGTACCTTAACAATTTTCTTGAGGTAACATCATCGTCTGCGATTAATACTTTCATCTTGTTGTTCCCCCTTTTCCCTAGCGTTTCTTGATTTCGCAACACTTTGAATAATATCTGGAGCATCTTCATGATAAACGAGCTGCCAAGCATCAATTACATTTTCTTTCATTACTTTTAGAGACGGAACGGCTACATAAGATGGCGCTTGTTTTCCAAGCAGGGCATACCCTGCTAGAATCGCTTCGGCGACTCCTTGCTGGTATGGTAGCTGGGCACCTAGTCCTTTAATAGGTCCATCCTGTGCAATTTCCAAGGCGACATTCATACCCAAATCTATTGTCGTAATGACTAAATTGCTTTTTTTTGCAGTACGAGTTGCCCTCAAAGCTCCTTCAGCCGGTACATCCCATACAATAAAAATACCATTTAAATCCTGATGTTCAGCAATCATAGCAGATGCCACTTTTTCTCCATCATTCGAATCAGTAATTCCCCTGCGATCGACAATTTGAATGTTAGGGTACTTTTCCTTTATAGTTTTTTCAAATGCTTCCGTTCTTTGTTTGGTTGCAAAAAAATCAGCCTCATGATAGATAATCCCAACCTTACCTTTTCTATCTAACTTCTCAGCCATGATATTGGCCGATTCAATGCCATTTCCATAATTGTCAGCAGAAACAATACTTACATAATCTTTCCCATGCTGCAAACCATTCGGTATATTGTCCATAAACACCAGCTTCACACCAGCTTGGGCCGCTTTTTGATATACGTTTGCAGTCAATTCTGGATCAACTGGAATGCTCACCAGGATATCCGGTTTTTTGTCTAAAATGCTTTCAATGTCAGCTACTTGCTTTTTCCATTTAAATTCTGCATTTGTCATAGCTACTATCTCGATGCCCATTTTCTCAAAAGTAGTTTGCATTCCTTCCAATTGAGACCTTGACCAATCACTTCCAGTATAATGCATAGCAATAGCAGCCTTATATTTCTTTTTCTTAATTTTTTTTAGCTCTTCCAAAGATAACCGAAGTGTTTTTGCTGAGACAGCTTCCTCGCCATGTGGTCCTGTACTTAAAATCTTATGATCTGGAATATTTTGATTAATTGTATTGTTTAGCGTTTCACTTAGGATTGTCAAAAACTCTTGTACATGAATGGGCTTTGTTAAATAGTTATCAAATCCTTTATCCAACGTATATTGAATATCCTTTGGCATTGCATTTGCACTTACAGCGATGACAGCAATATCTTTGGTTTCTTTGCCTGCTTTTAAAATTTCAAATACTTCATATCCGTTAATATCTGGGAGGTTAATATCTAGAAGAACCAAATCTATTTTTTCGTTTGCTACAATTTCTATTCCTTCTTTTCCCGTACGAGCTGATAAGAGCGTATAGGAAGGCTGCGATTTAATGATATTACTTACTAAGTGCAAGTTGGATTCGTTATCTTCAATATATAGCAAACGATAGTTATCTTCCTTCCTATTATTTGTGGGAGGAAACTCAGTTTGTTCACCCCATTGTATGACAGTCTTTAAATCATTGGGAAGAGGAAGGCTAAAGCAAAACTCACTTCCTGTTCCTTTAGTGCTTGTTACATTAATCTCCCCTCCCATTAGATTCACCAGCTGTTTAACTAAAGATAACCCAATGCCTGTACCTTCTTCTTTTGTACTTTCAATTCGATAAAATGGAACAAACACTTTAGTATATTCCTCTACAGAAAAACCCACACCTGTATCTACGATATGAATGTACTGCTTATTCTCTTGTAAACGACAGAAAACGATGACTTTTCCATTTTCTTGATTGTATTTAATAGCATTATCAAGTAGGTTCAGCAAGATTTGTTTAAGACGTATAGGATCAGCAAGAACGATCATATCTTCCCATTGATCCAATTGGCTATAAATACTGATATTCTTCTTCTTAGCCAGTGGTTGTACAATATTGATACATTCCTTGATGACAGTTAGAAGATGAACTTCCTCTACAGAAATTTTTAAATTTCCTGTTTCTATTCTTGACACGTCTAAAATATCATTAATTAAACTTAATAAATGGCTTCCTCCACTTAAAATCTCTTGTACAAAATCACGCTGCTGTTCATTTAAAGATTCATCCATCTCCAATAACTGAGCAAAACCTAGAATTCCATTCAGCGGCGTACGCAGTTCATGACTCATCTTAGACAAAAAACTTGATTTGGCCATATTCACTTTTTCAGCTTCTTCTTTTGCGTGAATAATGGCTCTTTCCATTTTTTTTTGTTCTGTGATATCCTCAAACTCCCACAAGTAGCCTACAAAATCATTTTCCTCATTTAAAGGAAAACAATTGTAGCGTAGTGTCATACCTGTATCTATTTTAATTTCTTTCGTAGTTCTCGTTCGTTTTTCTGTATTTTCGAGTTTAATTTTCTTGATTTCTTTATCAAAAACGTAATGTAAATCCGAAGCATGCATCCCAATATGGCAATCAATTTCCCCCTTCAACTGGAAAAGTTCGTAAAATTTCCTATTTAAGAGCCTTATTTTTTTATTGCAATCTGTTAGTGCAATCCCACTATCTAACCGGTCAATCAAACTACGCTGGAATGCATAGGAATTCATTAATTTTCGTTCTTGTTCTTTTTGAAGAATGTCCTCTTCCATAATCTTTTTGTTAGTAATGTCCACGCAAGTTCCGACTACTTCAGCTACTTTATCCTTATGAAATAAAGGTCTTAAATAAGTTACATAATAGATACCTCTAAATTTACCTTCATATTCAATGTAATGTCCTTCCCATGCTTTTTTGTAATAACCATCTAGTAAATTGGCAGTCTCAATATCATCCCAATAAAAATCATGAAGCGTCTTTCCTACCATATCCTCTCGATTAATTCCCAATCTATACAGTAATTCTCCCTCGACAAAAGTATGAATAAATTCGTTGCTTTTTTGTACAAACTTAAAAATCATCCCAGTATCAGCAAAGCCTGGTTGTGAAATATATTTGGAATCCTTCATTTGTTTCGCCCCTAGTTAGTTAAAAAAATATAATATGGATTCTATATGATGAATCCCTTACTTTAAGTTTTTTTTACAATACTTGAAAATTAATTTGGAATCAATTATTTATTTCTAATGATTATTGTAATCGCTTTACAAATTATACTTTTCTTATTATAAGCTTGACCATATTGATTAGTCTAACAATACTTACCCATCAGGCTGCCAGGCCTTTATTAAAGAAGGAATGGATTAAAACAGGGACTCGTCTTTTTGATATTACTAAAAGGAAAGATATTTATTTCGTTAATTCGTCTATGGAGCGTTACATAAAAGCATAGAATTATGAATGACATTTTTCTTCATCTGTTCCTTCTGCTTTTGACGAGTCATCAAACCCCAGTGAACTTGTTTCACATGTAGAAAAGTTACAAATCAATACTCTACTGCGTGTCCGCATAGTGTCACAACTAATCTTGTTGAATATTAACCACTGCTTGTCCTGTGGATGTACGTTTTAATGAGATACTTTGTTCGCCACCGAATCCTTCATCTTCAACCGCCCACTTCGTCGGACCTTCTGTTGAATTGAAGAACCTGATTACTAAAACTCTATGGGCAACTACTGCTATGTGGGCTGAAATAACATACAACGTTTATTTAGCGGAAACGATGAAAAATGAGGGTGAAAGGAGGATTTTGTCTTGGTATTTTCCAAAGAGCATAAAATAGGCTGCTGAGCAATTTCATCTCAACAGCCTAAAAACAATCTAATGTTAGAATCATCAATTCTTTGACTGACGATAACCAGCTTCCTCTGCTTCTTCTTCCGTACAGAACCACTGCACGTTGTTCATCTTCTGGTCATAGTGGGCACCAGTTGGGACGTGGTAAATCTTTGAATTTTTGTTGCCTTTAATTTTATTTTCACAGCGCTCGTTTAGCTCCGCTGATTCGTCTTCTTCTTTTTCTTTTATACTTCTGGCTACTTCAGAGTTATAGCTTTTTTCTTCTACATAGTTTTCAATGCTCCAGATACCCAACTTGTTTTTTCGAGCTTGATCCTGCGTTTTACGAAATTCGTCCACATATTTCGTATTGGGAGGAAAGACCGCTACGCGTGCCAAACCTTTTGCCACAAGCTCTTCATTAAACAACTTGCTATCTACCCATATGTACGCAAGCAAACGGCCATAGCGATCGCGCTCTTCTGCATCAAACTCAAGCGTGACTTCTTGGTTTGTTAAGTGCTCTGTTGTATAGTCAGATGCTTCTGGTCCAAACGGTTGAACCTTTAGCTGCGGATGCTTTGTTTCAGGGGTGTCTACGAGAATGAGACGTACCGTTTCTTCCTTTCCATTTAAAAGTTCTACTTTGACTGTGTCTCCATCCACTACTCTCGTAACCTTTGCTGCTACTCCAATAACGTCTTCACGCTTCAGTGAAGACTCCACCTCGTTTTCATCTCCGGACTGACTTACATTTGTTTCTTCTTCTGTCGGCTGCGCTGCTTTCTTTTCGTTTGATTCACTTGTTTCTGTTCCACACCCGCTTAGAACTGCGAGTATTAAAATCAGGAGAAAACCAAGCGTCTTTTGTAACCTATTCAATTCATTCCACCTCTTACTTTTGCTTCCATTTATGCATAAAAAACAAAAAACTCGCGAATCGCTTATCACGAGTTTTTGTCTATAACTTTGTTAAAAAATTGATCGTATGACGTTAAATGATAATCTGCTTCAAGCGCATCGTTTTGAAAAGCACACGTTTTAATACCAAGCTCACGCGCAGGTTTTAAATCTAACTCACGGTCACCAATAACTAAATCAAGATGATATTTATCGTGAAGATACGCATAAGCTCCTGTATCCGGCTTACGCTTGTATCCATCGTCTTTTGTAATGATTTCTGTAAAATAGTCCTCCATCCCAAAGTACGCTAAAATAGCAAGAGTAGACTCGCGTGATTTATGCGTTACAATCACGTTTTTATCAGCCCACTTTAGTACGTCTTCTACATGGGGAAATGCCGGCTTGTCTTCAGGACTTAGCTGATGCTCAAGCACATGGAAATTTTCATCAAACACTGATTTTTCCACATTAAAGTGCTTAATCGCAACTTCCGATGAAATCTTCATTTGTTTCAAGATTTCAGCTTCCGTAACGGAATCGTCTTTTACAAGCTTTTTGAATGCTTTTACTATTGTTGGATATGTATCGAAAATGGTACCATCAAAATCCCATAAAATGTTCATCTTATCAACCTCTCTTTTTCAAAACCGTTCTAATCATACCAAACTTTTGGCTCGATGTCATTTGAATTTCGAATTCGTTTTTAATTATCATTTTCTTGTCATTTTCGTTTTTCGACTTTAGTTATTCGCTTTTAGAAAATATTATTGCTGATTTAGCGATCAAACTCAAACGAGAAAATAAAGAATGGCTGAAATAATAAAAAGAACGTTGGGGTAGTATTCTCTCCTTCGCTCTTTTTATATGTCTTCAGCTTAATTTGAACAAAATATTCTGACGATTAAGTTAAACGAGAAGAATTTTTTGTTTTTGGGATAAATAATAAACCAATCACAATGCCAATCACTGCTGGTACAATCCACCCTAACCCTTGAGTGTATAAAGGTAACCAAGCAAATATGGACGGCAATCCTACTGGTACAAGTCCGTCGTATACGCTAACGATTCCTGTCAATAAAAGCGTACTAATATAGATAACGTTTGACCCTTGAAAATAAGAGTGAAAAAACGAAAGCACAACAAGCATGATCGTTAGCGGATAAATCATAGTCAGTATCGGAACAGATAGAGAAATGATCTGGTTAAGTCCCACATTTGTTAGCAGTAAACTCCCAATCGTTAGTACTGTAACAATTTTCTGATAAGAAACATTTGGAAGAATACTTGTAAAATACTGAGCGCAAGCTGTAATTAGCCCAACGCACGTTGTAAAGCAAGCAACCCCTACAGTAGCTCCTAATAAAATAACACCCGCAGCTCCGTAAAATTGCTCTGCTGCTGCTGTTAAAAGCTCGCCTCCGTTTCGGAACGTGGACACACTTCCCATTCTCGCTCCTAATACACCAATGAGTATGTACACGCTACATAAGGCAATACCTGCAATGATACCTGTTTTCATCGTCGTATTTATAATGGCTTTTCTCGCCGTAATACCTTTGGCTTTAATTGCCGAAATCACCACAATTCCAAACGCTAATGAAGCAATGGTATCCATCGTTAAATACCCTTCCATAAAGCCTGTAAAAAATGGGGCACTTTCATACTTTTCCGTTACGTTACCGAAGGACGGTTCAAGATTGAATAATCCTGTAAAACCAATTAAAGCAATTGTCAGTAATAAAAATGGCGTTAGCAAACTGCCAATTCGATCTACGATTTTTGCTGGGTTTAAGCTAAGCCAGTATACAAGTGCAAAAAAGGCAATTGAAAAAAGCGCTAGAGATACACCACCTACGTTTTCTCCTAAAAATGGTGCTAGTCCCATCTCATAAGCTACGTTCGCACCGCGTGGAATTCCCATAAACGGTCCAATCATCAAATATAATACGGTTGTAAAAATAAGTCCAAATATCGGGTGTACCCTACCGCTTAGTGCTTGAACTCCATTATCCACTGTGGAAATTGCAATCACACCTAGTATTGGAAGTCCTACTCCTGTTAAAACAAAGCCAATCATCGCTGGCCAAAATGCTTCTCCTGCTTCCTGCCCTAAAAAAGGAGGGAAAATCAGATTTCCAGCTCCAAAAAACAGCGCAAACAGCATGAAACCAATTACGATATTGTCTTTAACAGTTAATTGTTTCATTTCGTTATATGCTCCTTTTACACAATAAAACTCGCCTCTCGAATGAGACGAGTGTATTGTCGAAAAATGTAGATATTTCATACACAAAGTGTAATTTTAACGAACAACAAACAAACTGTCAATACGTATATTGTTATTTTTCAAAAAATTCGTTACGAACTACCGCATCCGCTGCCACAGCTTGAACTCGAACAACTTGACCCTCCGCTATCTCCCCCACCATCAAAAAACGAATCATTGTTGTCATGACCACCGTGTCCGTGCTTATGGTCGTAATCATCCATGGGTGTGGAACAAGCATAGCCGCTGGAGTATGTTCCACTATCTGATGCTTCCGGCCGCTTCATCAACATATCCATATAATAGCCAAAGTCTTCAGCTGCATATAAGGAATAAAAAATAAAGGCTTGAAATAGCGTAGCTTCTGTTACTTTCTTTGACTTTTTAGAGAACGGCTCTTTTTTAGCATTTTGCTTTAGATGTTCAGCTTGCTTAATTTCACCTTTCATTTGACGAATAAGCGCTGTCTTAAGTTCATCCCATTCGTCGGAAGGCGTAAAATATTTATCAATTAGCTTTTCTTCGGATAGTTGATGAAAATCTTTCAGTATAGAACGCGGAATAGGATGTTGGAAAAACCGCCCCCATAAAAGGCGACTATTATCTTTTACATCAAACAAATGCGTGTACAACCAGTCAAAGAACGCACGCTTCCCTGGCTCAGAGCTTGCTTCACTGTTCGTATTGGGCTGATGGTGTAAGAACCGGCTATAAAATTCTTTTGTAAATCGCTCATAGTCCATCGTAAACATAATCATTTCATGCCACACATCATCTACTTTGGAGCTAAACATGGGGACATTCTTAATAATAGCGTTCATTACAAAGTAGCGCTTAAGCTCAAAGGTCGCCCACTCTATTTCATGAGGCTTCATCTCGTGCTCTTTCGCCACTCTTTCCTTCACCTGTTCAATATATGAAGTAGATAAAGAGCTTTCGAAACTCTCTTCGAGTGCAGCTCCTTTTTCCCCATATCGAATACCGAGGTGATTTGGCACTTCTCGGTCATAAAGAAATGATCGCTTTGGTTTTTGGCTCCTTGTTGATTTCACAATAATAATTACAGCAATAATAACTGCTGCTACAATAATTAGAACTCCCACTTTTATTTTCTCTCTCCTCACTCTTCAATCTCTATCTCTTACCTATATTGTATATTTTACCATATATCAAATATGTCAAGGTAACTATCTTTTTTACTACAATAGATATGGTGAATAATGTTTATTTTCATTCAAAAAAGAACCCCGAATGTTGGAGTTCACTTGTTCAGAAGCTTAAGAAGACTTCTTAACTAACCGATTAACTCTAGAAATTCACAAATAAAAAACGCTTGGGATGGGATGTGATTCCCTAGCGTTTTTGTATTCCTTTATTTTACGAAAGCGTCTTTACTTTAACGATATTTATTCACCACGACCGATGGTATCGTTCAATCTTTTTCGGTATTTATCCTTCCATGTTTGCTCATCCTGCACAAGGTCATCGCAAAAAGCAGCTACGTCCTGGCCTGTGAGATCCGTCACTTTTTTCCCTTCTGCTGCTCCTTCTTCAAAAAGGTCGATAATTCCGCCAAAGATACGTTTGTTTCCTTCCCAATCGGTTGGACCACCACCAGCTGTCCACATATATTTTTGAATGGCTTTATAAGCGTTTCGATACTCGGTTGGAAGTGCTTTTGCACGAGATTCCATCGCTCGCCATTCTCTTTTTTCATCCAAACTTCCAATGATTTTCTCAAAGAAATTCATGTTATTTACCTCCCTTTATACTTTTCACTTTTAACTCATTTATTCTGCTTGATACAAAATCCCATTTCGTCCAAAATGCTTCAAGATGCTCTTGTCCCGCTGCGTTAAGTGTATAAAACTTTCGAGGTGGTCCCATAGTGGATGGTTTTTTCTCGATGTCTACAAGCTTATTTTTCTCAAGCCTCATAGTAATCGTATACACTGTTCCTTCAACTACATCAGTGAAGCCAAGCTGACGCAATTGCTGCGTAATTTCATATCCGTACGTTTCGCCTCGGCTGATAATTTCAAGGACGCAGCCTTCAAGCACCCCTTTTAGCATTTCTGTAATATTTTCCAAATGTTCACCCTCCATTGGTACTTTACATTATTTTGATTAAACTCTTACATAAAAGATGTTTTATAAATCACTAATAAGTAATACTAACTACCACTATATAGTATCACATATTAGTGATTAGTCAAGAAACAAGCAATGTTTAATGAGATATAAGACCTTCTAACTTATTTAGACTGACCCTCCTATTCAAGAATGGTTAAGTATCAATAGCTATCTTTTCATTTTAATCATGACTAATCGTTTTTATATAAGATAAAAGAAAAGACCAAATCTATGCGATTTGGTCTTTTACTTAATAGCCTATTCCCTATGTCTCTTCAATGAAACGACTTGTTTGCCATTCAGCTTATTTTTATTAAACCCTATTCTTCTGGAATTTCATCAACCTCTTCAACTTTCACAATACCGTTTGTACTGAACTCTAGATCAAAATACGCTTTGACGATATCACCTTTTTCAAGCCCTTTTGGCTGCGGTTCGTTTACCTTTGCCTCCAAAAATGAAATACCAGTTCCTTCTTTTGTCGTTCCATAGTAGCGTCCATCTTCTACTTTATCAATTGTAATATAGTAAACTCGGTATTTACGCTCTTCTTTATCGCCTTTCACCTTTTCGTTAACAGTTTCTTGCGCTGGTAATTTATCTAACGTTTCTTCAGCTTGCTTGGCAGTTGGCGTTGTTCCTCGATTCGTAAACTGCACGACAAGTAGGCCTAAACAAACCACAAGTAAAATAAGTAATATAATTTTCTTTACTCCTAAAGACAAAATGTGTGCCTCCTTACACCTTTATGTATATCGTGATCATGTTGCACAAAAGTGATTATACACGATAACGACTCAAAAATATGTGTAAAATTTGTAACATAATCAAAATATGAGAAAGTACCTATGTAAACACTTAACCATACATTACCATAAAACTCTTGCTTAAAATGCACCATTTCTTTATTTTATCGTTGATAATGCAGGGTTTTATAGTTATTTAACGTATGTGGCTAAAATTATTGGATAAAGAAGGATTGTCTGGTTTTCTTGTCGAACCTATACATAAATTGTAATCATATTGTTACTTGACGTCACGTAATATGCTTTTTGAAGTCAAAAGGGAGGGAACGAAATGAACTTACTAATCATCAGCTTTTTAGCAGCAGCTGTTCTTGCATTACTGGCAAGACTTTGGTTTCTAAAAACCAATCCACGCTCGGATGACCAAACTGTTCATAAGCCTATCGTTTCAGTTACTGGGCAAGTAAAATCAGCAGAAGGAATTGATCAAGTTGCCATTTCAAAAATTGAAATGTATGAAGAGCATTTATTAATTAACCGAGTAGCTATGATTCCTCTCCACCGCATTCAGCGTGCTGAATTTATCAAGCACGTCAAAAATGAAAAAGGCGTTAAAGGTGCACCTGTCCAGCGTTATTTTGGAGAACTGACAATCCATTTCACAAATAAAAATGGAGCGGAAGCGTCAATTGTTTGCAGCACGCCAAAAAAGAATCAGTTTCACCATATCTATCAATATGATGTAATGAAAAAGACGCTTAACAAAGCGTTAGGTATTGAAGATTTACAAAATCACCTTGCGTTCCGCGAGCCTTACGAACTATAATATGGTAATTTTTTCTTATCGGTATCATAAACCTCCTTTTATTGCACAAGCTATATCATATACATACCCAATCTAAGGAGGTTTTCATCATCGATCCAATTCAATTCCTAAAGTACTTCTGTTCCTTCGCCGGAGCAGGGTGCTTAGCATTTACGTATTATCATATGTTTAAAGGAAATAAAAAAGAAGACAAAGAAAGCAGTACGGATTGAGTACTGCTTTCTTTGTGCTTATTCATTTGTTTAAGTATGGTAAAATAAGTATACCCTACACTGAACGGAGCGGTGCAAATGGATATTTATGATTATTTAGACCTGCTACAAAAAGATATACAAACTTCTCCTATACAAGAAATTGAACAGCGCTATTTTGATATTTGCACAAAACTTTGCGTAACTGATATAGCAAAAGCTATTCAGCTCGTTTCATTAAAAGACTACCAAGAGGCATTACAAGATCTCTTGGCTCATGGTTTAACAGTTGCATATTCTGAAGGTGCCAAAGCCATTTACTTTGAGTACGACTTAGATAATGATTGGGATAGTACGCTTTTTATCTGTGAAGATTATCAGCCACTTGAAGAGGACGATGATGAGTGGGCATGTGAATGGGTTGATGAAATAAATGGACCCAGTCTAGCAACGTTTGGCAATTTATATGAATCTCATGGCTTCGACGATACAAACGAAGCCATAGGCTCAACACTTTATCTCATTGTACGGACAGTTTTAGAATACATGAGAGCTTACAATGAGGTGAATGCTTTTCCTAAAGTGAACGTTTGTATTGGATTTCATGATCAAGATCCCGCAATGAGAATTAATGAGGCAGCGAGCGTTTTATAATATGAATCGTCATGAGTTTTCATCTCAAAATTTACATATTCTTATTACGCTTGCTGTAAATCAAGAACTCTCTCACAAAACGTTGGTGGATTGGTGCTCTCTCTACATACATGAAACCGATGAAGGTGATAATCAAAACCTTTTGTTGAATGATAAAGCAATAGATATAGACGCTCAGTGGGAGTTGTTTCTTTCAAATACGTTCACGCTATCTGAGTTACAAACTCTTAACTTAGACTTGATTAAAATACCAGTTCAATGGCTGAAGGATTGGCTAGAAAAGCTTTAACCTATTTAGTTTACCAAAGCAAAACCACACCTATAACCGGTGTGGTTTTGCTTTGATTAAAACGCCCAGTTCCCTTTTCTAAACACAGGCTCGCTTGTACCGTCAGCTTTGATGCCGTCGATGTCCATTTCAGCTGAGCCAATCATGAAGTCAACGTGGGTGATGCTGTCGTTTTATAGTGGAAAATTAGGGTTCTGTGACCAATCCGTGACCACTGTGTGACCACAAAATTCATGCTCTCAAGCTTGTTATTAACGGTTTCCTAACACAGGCTCTTCATAAATACACTAAATAAAAAGGAGAGCAAATTGTTTTGCTTTCCTTTTTTACTATCTTTATTCTTATTACATATTTGTTTGTACTTCTTTACTGAAATTGCTTTGCTACTTCCAGTATTTTATCTTTGTACAACGAAATCTCATCTACATTATTTAATTTATAAATAGTTTTTTCTTCATCATTTATTTGTATATACTTATTAGCTGTATTAAACCCTAGCCTGCAAACCCATTTTCGAATACTGTCATCTAATAACACATTAAAATAGCTTTTATTATCTCGATAATGAACTCTATTTGAGTCAATTTCCTCTTTTAATAGCAACTTTACAAAAACATACCCTTCTATTTCTTCCTCAGTTGTAACAATGGTTTCGATAGTAACTTTATCTTCAGCTACATTTTCATTCTTTGGAACTTCTTCCTTTTCTACTACATGTTCTTCATTGGTATCGGAGGAGTTTAAAGCTTTTTGAAGCTTATCATTTACCTTCTCATTTACAAATTGTGCTAAAGATTTCTTTACTATTTCCCTGAAATTATCTATCACTTTCTTTGTTTTCACACCTTGATAAACATCACTCAAAATAAATTTAATAAACTCATCATTTGGTTCTTCCCATTGTTGATTTAAAAATTGTTTGATTTCACTTGTGTACTTTAGTTCAGAGGCTGTAGTGAGAACATTTTCTACATTAAACACATTTTTTCTAAACTTTGCTATCTCATGTATATCGTTGTCTCTAAATTCAAGTAGATTAAAAACAAAGAAGGGCTTAATATCCATTCTATTTGGCTCTTCTAAGTCTGTATAAAATCTATATTCAATACCATTCGTTAGAATAGCAAATTTAGCTTTAGTCGTTCCAAAGTATCTAAATAGTTGAGAATCATGCTTTAGAAGTTTTTCATGTACACTTTTCGCTTCAATTAATATTACTGGACTTCCACTATCCATGATTGCATAATCAATCTTTTCACCTTTTTTTATACCAACGTCCGCTATAAATTCTGGAACAAACTCTTCGGGATTAAAGACATCATACCCTAATGCTTGTATCAAAGGCATAATCAAAGATGTCTTTGTTGCTTCTTCAGTCTTAATGTTATCTTTAATTCTTTCAATTCTGCTAGAAAGAGTTTTAATTTGTTGAATGAAATTTTCCATTTTATCTCCCCCCTATGTACTATTACTATGCTTAAAAAGGGAAACTATGAAATCATTTCAATACCTCTACATGCCTGAAGAAGGCATGGTGGAAGAAAGCTAACGCTCATACCGTCGAGCATACGCCTGATGCAGAGCTTAAAATGAAGCTTGGCGAAACAGAGATTAAAGGGCTGTTAGCTGATTTCGGGGAAAATATTCACTTAGCGAAAGTGAACGGACGCTACGTGGCGTTAATTGAAGCGGAATCGATTCTGTTTGAAAAAGGTGCGTCTCCGATTGAGTTTCATAAGCCAGGTGATTTGCACGGGATTATTGAAAAAAATCAGCAGTAAGCGTTGGGAAGAATAAAAACTAAGCTCTTTTCAAAAATTTGTGACTATTGTTATAATCTAAAGATAGTATTACCAAAGGGTTTCAAGATAATTTAGTGACCACAAATCTGACCGCTCTTTTAAACAATTGTATGACATAAATTATTTTGAAAAATTGTCTTAAAGGTTCGTAATGTAAGGTTTCCTTTTAACTTCTCTGTAAGCCCGAAATATAAAAAATAGCGCACCTTCACGGTACGCACGACGAACGGCCAGCTAACTGAATTTTTTTCAGTTAGCTGGCTATTTTGCACATGTGGCTTGAATATTCTCTGACCATGGCATGTAATTATGTAAAATCTCAGGGTGTTGATGAAACGATATATTAGGTAATTCCGTCATCAGCTTTACCAAGTACTGATAAAAATCAATTCCGTTTGCTTTGGCCGTTTCAGCCAAACTCAAACAAATGGCATTCGCATTAGCGCCTGCTTCACTCACGGAGAAGAGCCAGTTTTTGCGACCAATAACATTTGGACGAATGGCATTTTCAGCGGGGTTGTTATC
>NZ_KQ758683.1:0-22221 GCF_001457055.1 Priestia veravalensis
ATCTATATAAGTTGAATTAAAGGATTACAATTACTCTCTGTTGAAGTATAAGGGTAACACTTACCAATGAACGGAGAGGAACTAGATGACCCATTCACGTCAACATGAAATCGAAACCTTGCTTACAGCGATGAAAACGACCAAAGATAAACGAATGTATGAACGTTATCAAGCGATTTACTTTTATTTACAAGGCTATTCTAAAAAAGAAATCACAACCATGATTGGGCGTTCCGAAAAAACTATCTATAACTATGTGAATGCCTACGAAGAAAAGGGACTAGATGGCTTAACCATGGGACAATCACCTGGAGCGCCACGCAAATTAACACCCGAACAAGAACAGGAATTGGCTCAAGTGATTGCGACCAAACTTCCCGTAGATGTTGGCTTCCCAGCTAAGTATAATTGGACGTTAAAGATTATTGCTTCATTTATCGAGAAAAAATGGAACCAACCGTATACTCTTCGTGGTGTCTCTCGACTTTTACACGATTTAGGCCTTAGTTATACCAAACCGACTTATACGCTGGCAAAAGCTGACCCGTTGAAACAAAAAGAGTTTGTGGAAGAGACGTTCCCTGCCTATAAAAAAACTCTTAAATGAGGAGATTGACCATCTTCTCTTTCAAGATGAGTCGATGATTCGGGATTACCAAGCTCTTCAATACACATGGTTTTTAAAAGGCAAGCAACGAATCATTCCGACTTATGGAAAGCACCAGGGTGTCAAACTCATCGGTACACTTAATTATGAAACGGGAGATGTGCTTTGTGTAGAAGAAGAACGATACGATGCCGAAGCGTTTCTTCGTTTTCTTCAAAAGGTATTGAAACACTATCCGACCGGTAAGATTGTCATGGTGTTAGATAATGCCCGTATTCATCATGCGAAGCTGATTGAACCTTTTTTGCGTAACCACCAACATCGTTTAGAATTGGTTTTTTTACCACCTTACAGCCCTGAGTTAAATCTCATTGAAGGGTTATGGAAATGGCTCAAATCAGACGTAATTAATAACCTTTTTTATTCCTCTGTTAAAGAGATTCGAAGAAATGTGCAAGCTTTTATTCGTGAGTTAAATGACTCACCTAGAAAAGTTATTGATCGATTGTGCATTCGATTGTAAAAGATAAATTCAACTTATATATTATATAAAAAATCTGTGAAAGTTTGTATAGGATGAATGATTGATTATACAATTTATTGAGTAAGCACTTCGCTAATAATCCGACCGAGATCTGCAATTAGCCTCCGTCCATACTCGTTATGTTCAAGTCCATCAATTAATACCACAGCATAGCACCTTTTATGATGCGTAAACAGCACACCGCAATCGTGCGTTATTCCGCGCAAATGTCCAGGTTTATTTAAAATAAAACACTCTTCATTCAGCATAGAAGGTAGTTTATCCCGCATTCGCTGGTTAAGTAAGCTTCCTTTTAAAAAGTCACGCGAATCTTTAGAAAGAACGTCCTCTCTATAGAGTACTTTCAGACATGTAAGTAAGTCCGCTGCTGTTATGACGTTATCTCTTCCTTCCGCGGAAGCTTGAATATCCATCATCTGACGATTGAGCTGGGTGTTTTCTAACCCTAAATCATTAATACAAGCTTGTATGCGGTCTTGTCCCAAAAGGTCAATTAACATATTTGTAGCCGTATTATCAGAAAGAATGAGCATCAACAAAACTAGCTCTTTCACTGTAACGGTCGGTAAGTAGGGATACACATGTAAGATTCCATCTCCTCCTACAAGATCCGATTGTTTAACCGCGATGGTCTGCTGAACTAAAATAACGCCGGAATCAATTTGGCGACACGCTTCAACTGCAATGAGCAGCTTAATAGTACTAGCAGACGGATACACGTTTGTCGCTCCTTGCTCGATCCTTTCTTCAGGAGTTTCAAAGAGATAGCTCACTCTCCCCCTATACATGGACGACCATTGCCGAACGGTAAAACGAATTTTTTCTTCCACTAGACTCATAGTTTGCTTGCTGCAATTTCAGAGGTTAAATCTACAATCCCTTCGTTATAAAGGTGACACGCCACAAAATGATTCTCTCCAACCTCCTGCCACTCCGGTTTCATATTTGCACACGCATCCATCGCAAACTGACATCGCGTTCGAAATACGCATCCAGATGGCGGATCAATTGGGCTTGGTAGCTCTCCTTGTAGTACAATGCGTTCGCGCGCATCTTCAATATCAGGGTCTGGTATTGGAATGGCGGATAAAAGGGCTTTTGTATAAGGGTGTAATGGTTTGTTATATAATGAATTACTTGTTGTCAGTTCAACGAGATGACCTAAATACATAACGCCAATACGGTTGCTAATATGCTTAACCATTGACAAGTCATGAGCAATAAATAAATACGTAAGCCCTTTTTCTTCCTGCAATTTCTTCAGTAAATTAACAACCTGAGCCTGAACCGATACGTCCAAAGCGGAAATGGGCTCATCTGCAATAATACATTCGGGGTTTAGAGCTAAAGCCCGTGCAATGCCAATTCTTTGACGTTGCCCCCCACTAAATTCATGAGGATAGCGATTGGCATGATCACGATTCAAACCAACATCTTCTAAAAGTTCATAAACGCGCTCTAAGCGCTCTTTTTTATTAGAATATAACCCGTGAACCTCCATGGGCTCTGAAATGATTTCCCTTACTGTAGACCTTGGGTTTAAGGACGCATACGGATCTTGAAAAATCATTTGCATATTTCGCTGAAACGTAAATTTCTCTTTTTCAGATAGTTTATGCACATCTTTCCCTTTATAAAGTACTTCACCGCTCGTTTTCTGATAAAGACCAATAATCGTCCGTCCTGTCGTTGACTTTCCGCATCCAGACTCTCCTACTAATCCAAACGTTTCACCTTTTTGAATGGAAAACGAAACATTATCTACAGCCTTTAATTCTTTATTTTTAGCAACAGGAAAGTACTTTGTCATATTTTTCACTTCGAGAATAGGCTGTTTCTTTGTCATTTCATTTCCTCCTTATGTCCAGTAGCGACGTATTGCGCAAATTTCATCTTCGTATTCCATTCCTTTAATAGGAATAACCTCAACAGTTTTACCCGTTTTCGGCGAATGAATGATTTGACCATTTCCATAGTACATAGCCACATGATGTACAAAACCCTTTCCTTGTTCGTAAGCAAAGAATAATAAATCTCCTGGCTTCATTTCTTCATATGCAACCCCTTTGCCACTTATAGCCTGGTCGCTTGCATCGCGAGGAATCGTATATCCATTCGCTTTATGAAGGGAGTAGGTAAAGCCTGAACAGTCAAAGCCATATGAGCTCATTCCTCCCCATAAGTAGGGAAGGTCTAGAAATCGCTTTCCCTCCAACACGAGATGCTCTCCCGATTTTGTTGGATGCTGTTCTGTATCAGCTTGAACTACATTAACATCCTTAGTCAGGAGGAGACCTTTTCCAAGCGGCGTCTCTACTTCAACATGTTCGTTTAGGTGTTGAATCACAGGTAAAGTCGTTCGATAGCTAAGCATCAGCTCTGTTTGATTATTAATTACTAAAAGCGTTTTTTTGGCCACTACCTGAGCATATGAGTCTTGTTTTTGTACCTCTACTGACTTTAATTGACTTGCGGGAACCCAACCAGGATACCCTGCATCATTCTTTTTAGAAGGCTGACTTGGAATAAGGACGTAGCACCAATCTCCCTCCTGCTTAATAACCTCGACCTTTTCACCAAATAAAAGCTGCGTTTGGACAAGGTTTTCGTTGCATAAAGCGAGACGTTTTTCATACGTTAAACGATATAACCACTCTTCTATATCAACAGGTGCTTCTAGTGCGACCTTATCAAGGCTGCGAGGTGATTCTGTAGATGTCCACACCGTTGCAACTGACACTGTGACAACGTATCTCTTAGCATCCATTGTATCCTCTCCCTTTATTAATCTACTTTCACGCCGGCTTCTAACTCTACCATTCGTTCATAGGTTGACATTGTTGCATACGCCCCAACAGGCACCGCAATTTGTGGCGAGCAGTGTCCGATTAAGAACCCTTTCATAATCGGCTTTTTCAAACCTTTTAACGGCTGTAATAAAGCTTCTTCTAATGATAAAGAGTTTTCTTTTTTTAACGGTTCACACTTATGAAAATCGCAAAGCATAATGCCTGCTGCGTCTTCAAATTTCCCAGCAAGCTTTAACTGCGTCATCATCCTGTCAATGCTGTACGGCTCTTCTTCAATATCTTCAATAAATAAAATCTTGCCCTTTGTATCCACTTCAAACTCTGTACCGAGTGAACTTGCTAATAACGTCAGGTTGCCACCAATTAGCTGGCCGCTTACCTCCCCCTGTTCGATAATCTGGAGCGAGGTAATTTGGTCAGTATAATATGTTGGCTGAGGGGTAAAAAGCTGTTGAAAAGACTGCTTTGTTTGTTCTTTTACATCATCTTTTCCGATATCAGATGACAGCATTGGCCCGTGAAACGTAATAAGTCCTGTTTTTTGAGAAATAGCCGTATGTAAAAATGTAATATCGCTATAGCCCCAGAATATCTTTGGATTGTCTTTAATGAGCTCATAATCTAGTAAATCTGCCATTCTAGCCGTTCCGTAACCACCGCAAGCACAAATAATCCCCTTGACGTTTGGAGTAGCAAAAAAAGCATTAATATCCCCTGCACGCTGTTCATCTGTTCCTGCAAGGTAGCCATTTTTTTCATAAACTGATTTTCCAACTTGAACCTGAAGTCCTAAGCTTTCTAGGTACGCAATTCCCTTTTTTAACTGCTGTTCTTTTGGTGGGCTAGCTGGTGATACAACGCCGACGATATCTCCTTTTTTTAAAGCAGAAGGTTTCATCATTTAAAAGCACCCTTTCCCTTTATGTAATGAAGAGGCTGTGCGAAATAGAGAAATTGCTCCCATTTTGCACAGCCTGCTTATTCACTACTTTATGAACGATGTTTATTTTTTATCCGCCCATTTTAACTCTAAGTAACCAACTGGATGACGAACAATTCCAGATACGTTTTCGTTTGTCAAAAATACGTAGTTATAGAAGTGAATTGGGATAATTGGCATTTCATCAAATAATAGTTTTTCAGCTTCATACATTAGCTCAAATCGTTTCTTTTCATCAGCTTCATTCTTTGCTTGTTGAATTAATTGATCATATTTTTCATTACTCCAAGCCGTACGGTTCATTGAATGGCCTGTTTGGAAGTTTTCTAAGAAATTGATTGGATCTGCGTAGTCAGCTAAAAACGAACTACGAGATAATTGGAATTTCAGTGCTTTTTGCTCTTCTTGGAATACGTTCCACTCCATGTTCGCAAGCTTCACATCAACACCTAAATTTTCTTTAAACATTTGTTGCAGTGCTTCAGCAATTTTCTTATGCGTATCATCTGTGCTATAAGTTAGCGTGACTTGAGGTAGCTTATCGTATCCTTCTTCTTTCATTCCTTTTTCTAAAAGCTCTTTTGCTTGTTTCACATCTGTTTTGACAAGATCACCGCTTGTTTCACGGAAATCAGAGCCGTTAGCATCATTAAACCCTTTCGATACAAAGCCATAAGCCGGCTCTTCTTTGTTTTTCGTTACATAGTTAACAATTTGGTCTTGATCCACAGCTAAAGCAAACGCCTTACGAATATTGACATTTTGGAACGGCTCTTGATCTAGATTAAGACGATAGAAATAAACACCTGCTTGATCTTTAATGTCTAGACTATCATCTTTTAACAACTGATCACTTAAATCCGCTGGAATTTCAGATACATCAAGCTCACCGTTTTGGTACATTTGATATTCTGTATTTGTATTTTCCACCATTGCCCAGTTAACTTTATCTAACTTCACACTTTTCGCATCCCAATACTGATCGTTTCGCTCCATAACGATATTGCTGTTATGCTTCCACTCTGTCAGCTTAAATGGACCATTTCCAACGAAACTTTTCGCTTCAGCAAACCACTTAGGGTTTTCCGTTGCTACTTTTTCATTGATTGGGAAAAATGCAGGATTTGCAATGACGCTTAAAAAGTACGCTTGTGGACTCTTTAACGTTACTTCAAACGTCTTATCCTCTACTGCTTTTACTTTTACGTCCTCAGCTTTTCCTTTTCCTGTATTAAACTCTTCTCCACCTTCAATAAAATAGCCTAGGAAAGCAGCTCGAGAGCCTGTTTCAGGGTTTAATAATCGTTTCCATGCAAATTCAAAGTCTCCTGCCGTTACGTCATCACCATTCGACCACTTTGCATCTTCACGAATATGAAATGTATAAACTTTACCATCTTCTGATACATCCCATTTCTCAGCGATTGCTGCTTCTGGTTCATGCTCTTGCCCTAATCTTGTTAAGCCTTCCATTAAGTTGTTTAACATTTGCCAAGAGTACGAGTCAAAACCAATTGGTGGATCAAAAGAAGTTGGTTCTGCACGGTTATTCATATACAATACTTTACCATCTTCCTTCTTATTACCACCTTCAGGCTCGGCACCTGAATCGCTTGTTGCCGTACAGGCAGCAAGCGCAAATACTAAAATAGACATCATCACGACAGACATAATTCGTTTCATCTTGTTCCCCCTGTTCTCTTTACCTATTTATGTATCTATAAGGCTAGCTTATAGTAGATACTAGTTTTTTGGCTCTTTCATCTTGCAGCCAACAGCTGACTGAATGCTCATTCCGAAACAAAATTTCACCAGGATACACGCGATCACACACTTCCATTGCGTAAGGACACCTAGCAGCAAATGAGCATCCAATAGGAGGTGCAAATAAGTCTGGCGGCGAACCAGCAATTGGCACGAGGTCTCCACCACTCAAATCGAGGCGTGGCACAGACTGTAAGAGACCTTTTGTATAAGGATGCTGCGGTTGATAAAAAATACCTCTCCGCTTTCCTGCTTCAACGATTTTACCTGCATACATGACGGCTATTCGGTCTGCGACTTGGGCCACAACTCCTAAATCATGCGTAATCAAAATAATGGATACACCTGTTTTTGCTTGAACCTCTTTAAAAAGTTCTAAAATTTGAGCTTGAATCGTTACGTCTAAAGCCGTTGTCGGTTCATCGGCAATGAGTACTTCCGGTTCACATACAAGAGCCATGGCAATGACAATCCGCTGTCTCATACCTCCGCTAAATTCATGAGGATATTGTTTCAAACGCTCTTTTGGATTTGGAATTCCAACTAAATTAAGCATGTCTAGTGCTTTTTTATTTGCTGCTTCTTTTGTAATATTTTCATGCTGCATCATGCTTTCTGCAATTTGTTGCCCTACCGTAATTGTTGGGTTCAATGCAGTCATTGGATCTTGGAAAATCATTGAGATATCTGCGCCGCGTATCTTTCTCATTGCCTTTTCAGAAAGCTTTGCTAAATCCCTTCCCTTAAATAAGATTGATCCTCTTGTAATCTTTCCTGGAGGATTTGGAATCAACCTCATAATGCTTTGAGAAGTTACGCTTTTCCCACATCCTGACTCGCCTACAATCGCGAGCGTTTCGCCTTTATATAAATCAAACGACACGCCTCTAACCGCTTGGACCTCACCGCCATATGTAGCGAATTTCACAGTTAAATCTTGAACTTCTAAAACTTTTTCCACTGCGCTTCTACCTCCTTAACTTTGGATCAAGGGCATCTTGTAAACCGTCCCCTAGCACGTTAAATGCAAACATGGTGATGGAAATAAAGAAAGCCGGGAAAAATAAGCGCCACCAATAGCCAGATAAAATAGAAGATAAACCGTCGTTTGCCATTACCCCCCAGCTGGCAAAAGGCGCTTGAACACCTAATCCTAAAAAGCTTAAAAACGCTTCAGCAAAGATAGCTGTTGGAACCGTTAATGTCATTTGAACAATAATGGGTCCCATTGTATTAGGTAACAAATTTTTCTTAATAATTCTGGCTGTTTTTGTGCCAAATGTTTTGGAAGCAAGCACAAATTCATAGTTTTTTATTTGCAGAACCTGCCCTCGGACAATTCGGGCCATTCCAATCCACCCTGTCACGGAAAGTGCAAGGATGATGGTTGATAAACCAGGTCCCATCACCACCATTAGCAAGATGACGACTAGCAAGTAAGGAAGGCCATATAGGACTTCAACAATACGCATCATCACGTTATCTGTGCGACCGCCTTTGTAGCCAGCAACTCCTCCATAAATAACGCCGATTATAAAATCAATTAAAGCAGCCATTACTCCAACGAATAATGAAATTCTTGCTCCATACCACGTTCGAGTAAAGACATCCCGTCCTAAATCATCTGTTCCAAACCAGTGTTCTTTTGAAGGTGGCTGATTTTGATTCGCAAATGCCGTTTGCGTGACGCTGTGGGGAGAAATCATCGGTCCCATAATGGCCATGATGACTAATAAAACTAAAAAGATTAAACCTAGCATTGCTAGCTTGTTTTTCACTAATCGTAGCCATGCATCATGCCAATAAGACAAGCTAGGACGCACAACAGCTTCAGCCTCGGTGCGATCTTTTTGCTTTGGCACAAACCATTCATCAGGAATGTTTACTGGCTCTTGTGCTTTCAAATCACTCATGCTCATCCTTCCTTTCGATGTAGTTTAATTCTTGGATCTAAAATGCCATAGGCAATGTCTACTAAAAACAGCATAAAAATTAAAATGGCGCTATAAAACACTGTCGTTCCCATAATGACCGGATAATCACGCGTGTTTATACTGTCAACAAAGTATTTTCCCATACCAGGTATAGCAAAAATCTGTTCAATAACAAACGTCCCTGTCAGTACGCTAGCAGCAATTGTTCCCAACACCGTTACAACAGGAAGCAACGCGTTTCGCAAAGCATGCTTAAATACAATCTTATAGGGGGAAAGCCCTTTAGCTCTTGCTGTTCGGATATAGTCTTGTGTTAACACTTCAATCATACTTGCACGGGTCAAGCGCGCGATAATAGCCATTGGCCCCGTCGCAAGAGCAAGGGTTGGTAAAATCATATGCTTCGGGCTCGTCCATGTAGCAGCCGGCAAAATCGCCCAATCAACGGCTAGCTTTTGAATAAGCAGCGTTGCCATAACGAAGTTGGGAATCGAGATTCCGATAACAGCAATCGTCATAGCTAAATAATCGACAATTCCATTGCGGCGTAGTGCAGCTACAATTCCAAGCGCAATACCTGAAAATACAGCTACAAGTAAAGTGATCATTCCAAGTTCAAAAGAAACGGGAAACCCGCGCCCCAGCAAATCATTTACTGTTTGAGACGGCTGCTTAATTGATGGTCCAAAATCAAACGTAACAATGGATTTTATGTACATAAAATACTGGACAATTAATGGCTCATTTAAGTGATAGTACGACTCTAGATTTTCTTGTACAGCTTCACTCGTAGCTCGCTCTTCGTTAAAAGGTGAACCTGGTATAGCATTCATTAAAAAGAAGGTTAATGTTACAATGACCCACAATGTGATAATCATTGAAATAAAGCGCTTCACTATGTATGTCTTCATTTTTAATCACACTTTCTAACAAAATGTAGTTCGCATCGCAAGTTCTGTCATAACAAGCATCGCTTGATATGCTTCTAAAATATCTTTCGCTTGAAAGCTAACGGTTGTTGAATTAGGCTCAATTTTTGTACCTGGCATTAAATTGGCCCATTCCGCTTGACCATAATTATTAAATTCGATTCTCAAGGTTGGTTGGGTTGGTGGTAATAAAGGGTTGACTAAGTGTTTGTTTTGAATAGCAATTTCAACTTTTTCTTGAAGTAATTGTTCTGCTTTCTTAGGAGTAAGTGTTTGTGCTGCAGAACGAGAAATGGCTTTTTTAACAATTGCTGTCGTAATGTTTGGAATGAGTGATGTCGCTTCGGTGGTTGTATAATCATCTCCTGCTACAAGTAAGATGGGCACTTCATAATATCCTGCGACGTAAGCATTAAATCCGAGCTCACCAACGGCTACGTCGTTTATATACATATTTCGCACTCCGAAAGTCATAGCATGTGACATAACACCAGGCATTCCAGCGCGTGAATGGTATCCAATAAACATAGCTCCAGCAAATGAATCATCAAGACCTTGAACCATTGAATATGGCTTAACGCTTCCTGAAATTAAAACGGCTTCAGGATGTAGGTCTTCAACTAACAGGTTATTCATACTTGAGTGGCTATCGTTTACAACCACTTCTGTACATCGGCTTTTTAAAGCAGCTGTGATGACAGCATTGGCTTCTTTCGTCATAATGCGCCTACTGCGCTCATAGTTTGCTTCTTGTAAAAAGACGTTGCTTTGATCCACGAGACCAGTAATTCCTTCCATATCAATAGATACGTATAGCTTCATCTTTACACTCCCTTCTTTGTTTAAAGAGTTAATTGTAGTAAATATTAAGAAAATTATAAAATATTTATTCAATTTTTTCAATATAATATTTATTGTTTTTGGAATAAGTTGTTTATTTCTGTCTATCTCTCTATTTACCCTACATATTTCGTCAATTTTTGCACCGTTTCTTTACCTGCGTCGATATACCTACAGCATTTGTTTTCTAGATTAATATAGAGATATCGCTTTCAAAACAACGATTTCGTGGTAAAATGTAAAAAGTTACTAGCTAAAACAAACTAGATTTAGACAGATTAAACATGAGGTGCATACTATGATTCGTACGTCCATTGCTTCTTTACAATGGTTTTTATTTATGATTTCTAATAGCATTATCGTTCCAATTGTCATCGCTTCTCAATTCAACCTTTCACCAACAGAATCCATTGAATTTTTACAGCGGACGCTTTTCATTCTTGGAGCATCAGGCTTACTTCAAATCTTCATCGGACATCGATTACCAATTATGGAAGGCCCAGCTGGCGTTTGGTGGGGCGTATTTTCCCTTTATGCCGGCTTAGGAACAGTTTTATTTGGTTCGGGAACGGAAACGCTTCAGGTTTTACAATTCACGATGATTACAAGCGGGATTATTGCTTTATTAATGAGTGCTTTTGGCCTTATTGATAAGCTAGCAAAATATTTTACCCCAACCGTAACGGGTACTTATTTAATTTTACTAGTAGCACAGCTAAGCGGTTCATTTTTAAAAGGGATGCTTGGCGTAACAAGCGATAACCCTACTATTAAACTTCCAGTCGCGTTAGCTTCAGCTGCTATTTTACTATTGGCTTTTTATATGCTGTCACATCCGCTATTTAACAAGTTTAGTATTATTGCAAGCATCGGCATTGGTTGGGGACTGTTCGCCCTTTTAAACTTAACGGATCAAATTACGTTTCAACCCAACCTCTTTTATATCCCTGAACCGTTTGCTTTTGGCCCCCAAAAAATAGAATGGAGCATGGTAACAACTGCTTTCTTTGTTACGCTTATCTTAATTACAAACATGCTCGCTTCCATACGCGTCGTTGAATCTGTTTATGAACGTAACGGGACAAAAACAAAAGGAAGCTATATCAAACAATCAGGCATTGCTTCAGGCATTAGTCAATTACTTGGAGGCGTTTTCTCTGGTGTCGGGGCAGTTCCAATTTCGGGGTCTGGAGGCTTTATTTCAGCAACTGGTATATACAGTCGTTTACCGTTTATCGTAGCGTCGTTCTTATTATTATTTGTGAGCATTTTTACTCCGCTCACTTCCATTATGTCTAGCTTACCAACAGCCGTGGGCTATGCTGCTATTTTCCCTGTCTTTGCGAGCATGATTGCATTAGGCATGCATGAGTTTTCCAATACATCTGCTCCTTATCAAGCCATGAAAAAAGCTGGAATTCCTCTATTCGCAGGAATTGGAGTTATGTTCTTACCTTCGGAAGCTTTTTCTACACTGCCTCCACTGGTAACGACATTCTTGAGCAACGGTTTGGTGTTAGGTACGCTCATTATTCTTGTTATCGAAGTGTACTCATCTTTTCAAGAACGCCGCCTTTCTAAGAAAAGCAGCCAATAAAAAAAGTGCTTTGCATATGTAGCTGCAAAGCACTTTTTTCATTTACTTAACACGTAGCAAACGAAGATCTTCGTCTCCTTTTGCCATCTCATAAAACTGGCCGCTTTCATCTTGTTCCAATACAAGGTGAAGCTCTTGTTCCGCTTGTTTTATATCTCCTATACTCGCTAGGTAACAAGCTAAATTGTAGCGAATAAACAGGTCATCTTCTTCCTCTAATCGCTTTGCCATAAGCTCCGCTGCAACTTGTGTCTGCCCCGTTAAATGATAGGCAATACCAAGCTCTACATACAGCAAGGTGTTCGTTTGGCCATTTTCAATTCCTTCATTGAAAATGCCAATGGCTTCATCATAACGTTCTATTCGATTATATAGCTTTCCTAATCCAGCATAAACGTTGGGATCATATTTTTGCTGCTTTAAAAGTTGTTTAAACTTTTCCTCCGCTTCTACTTCACTTCCTTGCTCACCGAGTAGAATCGCTTGATATAATAAGAAATCAAAGTTGTAAGGCTCTATATCTAATAAAAATTCGAGAAAGGATAAGCCTTTTTTTATGCTCTCATCATCATGATCGAGATTGATGATAATATGCATTAAATGATGTCCAATACTAAGGTCTTCCGTTTCTTTTAACTTTCTCTCTAACAAAGCAATAGCTTCGTCTTCCATCTGCCTTTCTTCATAAAAACTTGCTAGCGCATGCACGGCTTGTACATTTGTACGGTCTAGCTTTATAGCCGTTTCATGTAATTCAATGATCATACCGAAAAGTGCAATCATTGTTGCTTTTTCTTTAAACTTTTTAATCGTACGCTTTAGAAATGCGCTTTCCTCTTCTACATCATTAAATTCTTCGACTACTGCTTGCAGTGCGACCGCTGTATTCATATAGATAAATGCCTTTTCTTCCTTTGGGACATTTAGTTTCTTTAAATGAGTAGACAGTGTCAAAAGTTCTTTTCGGGATGGGAAGCATTCCAGCCACGTTGCATAAAACAGCTCTTCTTCCACGTTTTCTTTAATGAGGGTTAGCATAACCAACTTCGCTTCTTTAAGATTTCCTTGTTGAATACACCAATTTGCATAGTGGTGCTGTACGGCTTGTTGATTTGGACTCATCTCTAGCGCTTTTAACAAGTACTTTTCCTCTTGGTCTTTATCACCTTTCGCACCATATACATAAGCTAAACTATCCATAACCCATCCTTGAAGTGAAGGTGTGTCAACGGTTTCTAAATAGTTAATGAGCTCTGCATAGTCGGATTCTGTCTTACACAAATGTGATAAACGCTCCATATTCACATCTAATGGATCGAATTGCAGTACGGTATATAGGTAATCTCTTTCTGCTGCTTCATCTTCTTCCATTCGAGCAATTAGTATTAAGTTCTCATACGCACCGCTGTTTCGACGATCATAATACACGCTTAGCTCATACGCTTCTTTAGCTTTTCCAACTAAATCCATCTCTTTGTAAACTTCACCTAATCGATAGTATGAAAAGCCATTTGGTTCAACTCTCAGCGTCTCTTCATAAAGAGCTATCGCTTCATCATATCGCTTCTCTTCTTCTAACAGTACGCCAGCATAGCATCCATAAAGAATTTCTTTTGGATTCATTTTCCATTCTTGTTTTAAGAAGGTAACTCCTCGTTCTAATTGATCAAAATCATTCATAAATCCAACATACGATTCTAAAGCTTGATCTAAATCCGTCTCTAGGCCAGCAAGACCTTTTTCAATGAGAGAGATTCCAACCTCTACCCCCTCTTGAAGGCCGTTTTCTTTGCAAAAATGTACCAACGCATTCCCAGCGTCTAAATAAGCATCTTGATCGTACTCTTCAGCTATTAAAGCTTGTTCATACAGCTTTAAAGCTCCCGATAAACGGCCAGCTTGCAGATAAGCATAAGCAAGGCCATTTTGAAGCATTGGCGTATCAGCATTTGCAAAGAGCTGAATTGCTTTTTCATATTCTTTGTTTTCAATATAGAGATCTCCAAGAAGACGTGAGAGCGTTTCGTTGCTTTCGACTTGCTTAATTCCTTCACATAAAATAGTCTCAGCTTTTAACGAATCGTCTTTTTCATGTTGATACCAATCCGCTAACGAAATGTACGGGTAAAGCATATCAGGCTGCAGGTGCTTTGCTACCATAAAGCCTCGATAAGCTTTTTGTCCTTTTTCTAAGCGCTGATCACACTTAGCGCGTTCATACCATAGAAATGCGTCTGTGCGATCATGACGCAATAACTCATCGAAAATAGTTCGAGCTTCTTGAGTCTTTCCGAGATCATTTAAAATCAGTGCATGATTAACTTTTGAAAATGGCTCTTCATCATAAAAGCTTAGTGAAGTATGAGACAGTTCAAAAGCGTAATCAACATCGTCTTTATAGAAATATGCAAGAGCCAAATAGCTCAGTACAAGATGCTGCTCAATATCTAGCTGCAATGACCGCTGAAAATACGTAATTGCCTGCGTATACTGATCATCTTCAAAATGAAGCCTACCTTTTAAGTAATAATAAAATGAACTCGTTCGTTTTTCTTTAACTTGTTGCAAGAGCTCACCTGCTTTTTGTTTTTCACCCGTTCGGAAAAACGCATAAGCTGTGTGTAGCCTAATATAGTCATTGTTTGGATACGTAGTAAGCAGTTTGTGTAACCACTCGAACGTAACTTGACGACTATCCTCTCGAAAAATGTGCTTAATGCCAAACAAAGGAGAAAAAGGAATATCTCCATGTGACTCTAGAAGCGCTATTAGCTGTTGAATATAACGCTCTTCATCCTGCTCAACTAGCTCTGTTATGCGATATAATTCTTTAAAAAAATAGTGATCACGCTCTGAAAGAAACGCAAGTCCTGCTTCTTCTTTACAAATAGCAATTGATAAATAGCCTGAGTTTACGTAAGCTCGTTCAAACTCACTATACTCAACCAGCTGAGGATTTAAAAAATTAGGATCCTGTACATAGAAAGCCTGTAGCTGATCATTATAACCATATACCACTTGAACATGTGAAGCATGCTCAAATTCTACGCTAACAAGTATTGGTGTACCGTTATGAAGCAGTTGCTTATACGTCTCTATAGTCCCTGTGAAAAAACGACAGCTATAGCCTAGACTTTCCGTATACTCCACCGCGGTTGAAAGTTTTGAACCAAGTTGGCTATAAATATGTTCAGCAATTTCATCTTGTGTCTTGGGTTGGTTAAATAAGCTAAGAATCATGCTTAAGCTTGCCGGAACGCAGTAGTTATCTTTTTGAATAATAGGTTTAATGGGTAACTTCACAGCTTGTCCATCATTCATTAATTTTGCGTACGGCGTATTTTTCAAACTCTCTTCTTGCTCTACTAATACCTGTAGCTTGCTTGCATTTTTTAAATAAAAATAGGCTTCTGCTTTGAGCTGTGTAAAATAAGAATGATACTCTTTTGTAATGAGTATTTGTTCCAAGTCATTAACAGCCTCAAGAAGCTCCTCATAGCACTGTAAATCTTTTAGTTTTCTAACTTTCTCCATATATAATGCAGGTAGCTGAGGATACATGCCCAAAGCTTCATTAATCGTATGTAAAGCTTTATCATGCTCACCTTTTGCAGCGTATAGGTCCGCCAAAAATAAAAAGCACATATCAGACTTTTTATTTTCACCGATACCCTCGCTTAAATAATATTCTGCTTTTTCCCATTCGCCCGTTTGAATATAAAAATAGCCCCATTTATCAAACATTTCGGTTTCGTTGTATTGCTCGACTTTTTGCATCCATTCTTTCGCTTCATCAAACCGCTTAATTTCTAACAGAATACGTACCATTAGGAAGTAAGCCGTTTCAATTTGTTTTGGTGTAACTGTATTTAAATCTGTAGTTTTTAATAATAAATCCAATTCTCGCTTTGCTTGTAGCGTCTTTCCTTCACGAACAAATTCATCATATAAAAAGACAGCCATTTGAAATGTGCCAAAATGGCGATAAGCGTATCGAGTAACCACGCTACTATATCGATACATTAACCCGTCATCTAATAGACGAATGAGCTCGTATAAATCATCGCTCGATTGAAACTCAGCAAGCTTTTTCCTTAGAGTAAGGTGTGAGGGTGCCTTTTCAAGCTGTTCTAATTCTAAGCGCACAGATTGAAGTCCATCAACAATCCGATGCTCTTCTACATAATTTTTCAACTCTTTTACCGTAATCTTCATCATTCTAGCCACCTCATCTATTCCGCAACCAAATCTTTTAACAGCTCTAATGGTCACTTAACTCTTATCATATCAACGTTTCTACTGTTAGACAATTATTTATTAACAAGGTAATTAACACCATAAACTATCTAATATTAGGGACTTTTTATCGGAAAATTAATATTGTATAAAAAGCAGATTTAATATAAGAAGAACGCGTAAAAAGCGAGGTGTATAACTATGAAAAAAAACAATAAAAATTCTCATTCAATAAGAGCTAAACAAGTTACTGACTGGACGACACGTTCGATAAAGCTTTCAACCAAGTTCTCTTTGCCACCTTTAAAAATCGCCAAAACAAATATCGGTTATTATTATGCTAGAGCAGATGGACAACAGCGCATCTTTACAAATAAAGACCAATTGCCAGGCTACGGAAACAGCGGCATATTGAGCCCTGATTCGGTTTCCTATACTAATTTATTTGTAAACGGAATGCTTCAACCTCCTGCAATTTACAAAGTGGATGAAGGTATACTTGAGCTTTTGTCGACAGATGTTCCTTCCGAGAATACATTAATTTCACTCCAGTTTATTACAATTTATTTAGCTTAAATTCCATAATAAAAAGAAGCAAAAATGTAGCTTTGCTTCTTTCGTATCGCTTCATTATGTTGTAACGGTTGTTGAGGAAGCCGGTGTAAAGTTAACAACCTCTACAATAACAGGAGTTCCTGTTAAAATTGATCCGCCTATTGGTACATCAACTGCTACTGAGCCTACGCCCGTAGCACCAGGTGTGTAAGTCAATAACCCTTCCATCTGTAATAAACCATTGATGTACACTTGATAATAGCTATTGCTGCTTTCTAGTGCAGGAAGTGTCGTTGCTGCTGAGCCATCATCCAAAAAAAAGTCAGCAGCATCGATTGTTAGCGTGCCTCCTCCATCCGTTTGTGCAGTCGTAACGTAGAATAACTTTGTATTAACGGGGCTTATGGTTGTAACTGTTGTAGCAGAAGCTAAAATTTTCATAATTTGCAATGCCGTCTTCTTTGTCCCTCATTTCACTGATTCATCTTTTCATTCATAGTGTATGACACAGTAATACAAGTTGTGAGGGACAAACATCTATCTCTAAAATAAAATTAAACCTCAGCTTTTTTAACCTTCACGGCTTCATCTGTTGGTTTGATTGCCTTAAGGACAATGATAGCCCCAATTGCACTAACAAATAAAGACATTTGGAAAACAGCCATATCTGACCATTTCATTAACAATGTATACAATGGGGGTCCGGCAGCGACTCCAACAAAGCGCATGGAACTGTATATTGACGTAATTGTACCTCGCTCTTCTTTCTCAATGCCTTCCGTAATTAAAGCATCTAGACTTGGGAGAGCAACACCTATTCCGATACCGCCAATTACAAGCGTTATGATAATCATGACGATCGAGGTATTAAAGAATAAGATGGGAAAAGAGCAAGTTAATAGAAGAAATCCAAAGAATGAACACCATTTCATCACAACTTTATTCTTACCAATTTTCTTTCCAGCAACATAAGAGGCAATGGATAGTGCAAGCAATGGAATGGCCATAACAAAGCCTTTTTTTGTATTGATAATGTCGTATCTCTCTTCTAGAATTGTTGATAAATAAAAGAGCATTCCAAATAAAACAAGCATGATAATAGCACCTAAAATAAAAATAGCTAACAGCCAGCGAATATTCTTATGAAGAGTACCCTTCACATTTTTAATGAAATCTTTAATGTTTTGTTTCTTTGTATCAGATGATCCTGACTTAGGAGTTTTCACCAAAAAGAGAACAAGTAAGATGGACAATAAACAAAGAATAGGAATAAACCAAAATGGTAAAAACCAAATAAAAGAGGCTAAGAATGAACCTAAAATGGGGCTTAATACTTTACCAAACGTGTTAGCCGTTTCAATTAACCCTAACCCTTTCGTTACTTCCTGTTCGTCCTCAAACATATCCCCTACACAAGGAATCACTACTGGCATGGCACCGGCTGAACCAATCCCCTGAACGGCTCGCCCAATTAGAATAATCCAAAACGGGCTATCCATTTGCCATGAAGCCCACCCCGTAATTGCTCCACCTATCCCTGCTAAAATTAGACTGGGAATGATGACTTTTTTTCGTCCAAAGCGATCTGATAAATAGCCAGCAATTGGAATCAAAAAAATAGCAAATATTGAGTACACGGTAATAATCATTGAGACCTGCATAGAACTGATTTTCAACTGCTTTTCAATGACTGGCAAAACAGGTATGAGCATGGAGTTCCCCAGTGTCATAATAAGCGGAACCGATGCAAGCGCAAGCAAGTCCATTTTTTTTCTACTTTCCATAGCAGCCTCCAGGTAGCGTGATGCTAAACAATTTTAAGCATTTGCCAAACAATGCATATCTATATTTTTTTGCTATTTTATCATTTCCTATTCATGCATAAATCACAATCCTATGATTTAACCATCCCTTGTGTATCAAACCTTTTTAAAAGATTAATCACTCATTTTTTATTCATAAATTATCAAAGTTCGGACAAGATAAAAGAGGAAAAACTCAAAAACCTCTTTCATTTTTCGATAAAAACTATTATATTTAAGTTGTCGTAAGACGTTAGAAGTCTGACGACAACGTGCTAAAAACATAAAGAAAAGGTGGAGAATATGAATTTCCTTTGGGGTCTATTAGGTATTGCATTTATCTTTTTGGTAGCGTTTTTATTATCCAGTAATAAAAACGCAATCAAACCTCGTACGATATTAGTCGGCTTAGCCATTCAAGTTCTATTTGGATTTATCGTCTTAAAATGGAACGTTGGCCGAGCAGCTTTAGAAAAAGTAACAACTGCTGTCCAAAACGTTGTAAACTATGCAAATGAAGGGATTTCCTTCTTGTTTGGTACACTGTCGGATGCAAGTCAGCCTACTGGGTTTATCTTTGCATTTAATGTATTAACGTTAATTATCTTCTTCTCTTCTTTAATTGCGGTTCTATATCATCTAGGAATCATGCAGATTATTATTAAGTTCCTTGGTGGCGGATTAGCCAAACTACTAGGAACAAGCCAAACGGAATCTTTATCTGCCGCAGCGAATATTTTCGTTGGTCAAACGGAAGCACCGTTAGTTATTCGACCATACTTGCCAAAAATGACAAGATCAGAGCTTTTTGCCGTTATGACGGGTGGTCTAGCATCAGTTGCTGGTTCAGTATTATTTGGATATGCAGCTTTAGGTGTACCAATCGAATATTTATTAGCAGCAAGCTTTATGGCTGCTCCAGCCGGATTAATTATGGCCAAAATGATCATTCCAGAAACAGAAAAGACGTCAACAGCTGAAGGCATTGCAATGGAAAAAGATAAAGATACGGTTAATGTGATTGATGCAGCTGCTCGCGGAGCATCTGACGGGTTAAAGCTTGCATTAAACGTAGGAGCAATGCTACTTGCATTCATCGCACTGATTGCATTGTTAAATGGACTTTTGTCTGGAATTGGAAGCCTTTTCAACCTTGAAAACTTTACGCTTGACACCATTTTAGGGTTTGTGTTTGCACCGATTGCGTTTGTTATTGGTGTCCCTTGGAGTGAGGCCGTACAAGCTGCTGGTTTCATCGGACAAAAGTTTGTGTTGAATGAATTTGTAGCGTACTCTTCTTTTGCTCCACAGATTGATCAGCTTTCTGATAAAACGGTCGCTGTTGTCAGCTTTGCACTATGTGGGTTTGCTAACCTATCTTCACTTGCTATTTTATTAGGTGGTTTAGGAAACATGGCTCCAAGCCGTCGCCCAGAAATCGCACGTTTAGGATTCCGTGCTATTCTTGCTGGTACATTAGCTAACTTATTAAGCGCAGCAATCGCAGGTATGTTTATTTAATAGCAAAAGGTGAGACGAATTCGTCTCACCTTTTTAAATCACATCATCATGATACATAAATTGTTTATCAATAATATGTTCAATGTAAATTGTCGTTAACTCACTCTTCTTAACATGAGCGACAATCAAACCTAGCGGATCTCCAATTGTAAAGCTCGTACCATTATGAAATGTAAGCAGTTTTTCATCCAAATGAAGAACGCGCTTATAGATTTTTTCTCTTTCAATATCAGTCCTTTTTTTGGATGCTTCTGTCGTTGAAAACAAAACGATAATTTCATTTCCTTTCACTTGTGTACGGTACACAGCTCTCACTCCTTATCGACAATTAACCTGATAATAAACAGAATTTTTCGATATCTGTTTTCATTATACCTCTAAAACAAAGATTAGTAAATACATCCATAATATTACAGATATTTAAATCATTATGTATATCAGTGAAAAAAGCACTCTTTTTATCGCGGTCACTTTACGATGAAAAGAGTGCTCTTCCTCTGTTACAACCTTATTGCTTTGCCTCAGTTAACTGCTGCTCACAAGCTTTTAAATCCGCCATGCACTTTTGAAGAAACTCTTCGTCTACGCCCGTTGCGTTTGCCTGTGCCGCTTCTAATTCTGTGCGCGCGTTTGCTAGAGCTTCTGTTGCTTCACTAAGCTGCTGTGGACTCATGCTCATCGTTGCAGTTCCAATCATTTTTTGCGCCGATTGAATAGAGACTTGAGCTTGTTGCAAATCATTATAACCTGTTGTTACGTCTTGCTTTGAAAAGTTATCCATTCGGAAAACACCTCCTGTAGATAGGATAAAGCAAGACGAAAAAAATTATACAGAACTACTTTTTAGTTAATAGCTCTCCGTAATTTTTAATTTTCTCCCCTACCGTACACTCATTAATACAAAACGATTGGGCATACGTTTTTCCGCGCTCTTTATTAAACGTTTTTTTGACAAAGCAGTCATTGCAATAGTAATCTAAAAGCTCTGTTACCTCTTCTAATACTTGCTTTCTTTCCATGCTGCATCTCTCCATTTCAATTAGTACCTATATTCGTTTTCGGCTAGCTATCGTAATTCCTTGTAAGGCTTGTGTTGCAAGCTGATCTGCTTCTTCATTATCTTTGCGTGAAATCGGTTCATAAATTGGTTTAATTCCTAATTCTTGTAGCTTATCTTCAATGCGATCTAAATATTTATTAAAGGTTTCTTCAAAGCAAGGCCATTCACCTGCTAGCTGATTTAATACAACTTGCGAATCTCCTTTAAACGTCACTTGGATGTGATGAACTCCCATTTCTTCTAGCTGCTGTACCGCAAAATAAAAAGCCGCGTATTCCGATTCATTATTCGATTCAATCTGTTCAAGCTGCGTGTTAACTCGAATCCGCTGAGGAAATCCATTTTGTGTAAAGTAAATAACAGCACCGAGACCTGCGACCTGCATGTCGTGGTGAAAGCCCCCATCAAAATATACCGTGATGTCATGAGGTTCCGTTTGAATTTCTTCAAATAACTTTTTGGCTTCTTTTACAGTCCAACGTTGTCCATCTTCACTAATCAAATAAATTTCCTTTGCGCGTCCAGTTCGTTCCAAATCCCCTATAATGATAAACGCTTCGTTTGCATCTGTGAAATCAGAGTAAAACGTCAGTTGCTTTTGTTTGGATGATTCATAGTGCCATTCAATTTGAAATTTCATCTTTCCAGTTCCTTTCATCGGCAATTTTTAAATACCGCACGTAAACTTTTCTACTTTTTTGTATTTTATCACTCATCCTGTCTTTTCATGACAATTATTATCGTGATTTTACTGTAGTTAGCACTAAATTTTTTTATGGTACAATAGCACTAGCGTCGCATAAATTTCAACTGAATTTTCTGTTTTCTTATTTTTCCTTTTATAAAGAAAAACGAATACTCTTGAACAGAGGTAGTAAACATCCATTTTTTTACTATAACTGTTGACGAGTGTGACAGAGGCGGGAAACCCTTTATGGGACCGCTTTTCCTGCGATTTTTCGTAGCCATAAGTGAGCGGATTTCCATGGAGCTGCCTTCAGTAAACGACTAATTTGTAAGTACGTTCTCGAACTATTCGTGTTCAGTTGTGCCAGTACATGCAGGCAATAGACAATCATTGC
>NZ_KQ758684.1:0-22206 GCF_001457055.1 Priestia veravalensis
TGATTGCTTCTAAGAGACGAACACTAGCTGTTCCAATCTTTTTGGTTTGTCTGAACACGTTCGTTCCATTGCGCTACGGCCACTCGCTTTCCGCGGGGAGGAACCTGAGCTTCCTCGCTGCGCTGCGGGATCTCAGTTTTCCCTCTCTTTCCCGCAGGAGTCGAGTGTCCTACGCTCCATTCCACCCTGTTTCCAACATTGTTTTCACAATCAACAAAAAACCTGAACGATTAAAAGTGAGAAACTCTCAATCGTTCAGGTTTATCATTGGCTGAATTACTTATGTCCCAGCCTCTTTTTTATTAATTATAATGCGGAGCTAAGCACAATATCACCTTGTGGTAATTTATTATTAGCACTAGGCTCCAAAGTAATTGCCATCGTATCCCACTTTTGTTTCCGCTGCTCTTCTGTCATTTTATAAATCACTGTTCCGTTTCCTTGTTCATCCGCTACAAACGCACCTGCAGAAACCGGCTTGTCATCTTTAATAAGCCAGACTTGATAGACTTCATCTTTTTGAAGTTGTTGAAGGCGACTTGCTTGAATGACCACGTTTGCTTTTCCATTGTCGTCTACAATAGAAGCTGTTACCTTTCCTTTTTCAGGTTTGTCGGCTGTAAAGTAACCGTTTGAATAGAAGTCGCAGTCTCAGAAAGTTCCGGAGACTCACTTACCTCCTGCTCACTGTCTGACTTTAACAGTAGATACCCATTTCCGACTAATGAGAAAAATAAGCCCGCTGCTAATAACGGCATCCACCTGCTAGTAGACCTTATCTTATTCTTCTGCTTAATTTCTTCTTTATGATGCGATAGTTCACTCACTCGTTCATCTTCATGAAATACATTTGCTAATACGCGTTCTTTCATACCTTTCTCCTTTAACTCATCTGAGTCCTTATTATATAATCGTAATAACGTATCTTTTTGGATCATTTTACTTACATCTTTTAAACGTACCTTTCTTTTTGCTAAAACACAAGTATAAATAGGTTAAATGATACCTGAGCAGGAGGCTTTTTAGACGTGAGAAAAATTATTTTATTTGATGGTGTGTGCAACCTTTGTAACCACAGCGTTCAATTCATTATTAAGCACGATCAGCATGCTTTATTTTCATTTGCATCCCTACAATCAGAAGCTGCCGCTCATTTATTAGGGGAGTTTAACTTATCAAGCAATCAGCTTGATAGCGTCGTTTATATTGACGGCAATAAGCTTTACACTGAATCCACTGCTGCTTTAAAAATTGCTAACCATCTAAAAGCACCTTGGAAATTTGCTTCTATTTTCATTATCATTCCAAAACCTCTTCGCAACTTTTTTTATAAAATCATTGCTAAAAACCGCTATAAATGGTTTGGAAAACAGAGTGAGTGCATGATTCCAACACCAGATATGAAAAAGCGATTTATTGATTAATTCTTCGCAAAAAAAAGAACGTCATATTAGACGTTCTCTCTTTACACCTTTAATGCTTCCATTAGCCTTTGAATTGGTAGCGTCTACAGCTCGATGAATCATTTCTTTAAAACGATGCTGCTCCATCACTTTTAAACCCTCTGCTGTCGCACCTCCAGGCGTTGTTACCTGCTTCCTTACAGCTGATGGGTTTGCTGCATGTTTAATCAAATTAGCCGAACCTGACATCATCTGCACAACAAGCTTTTGGGCAAGTTCTTTAGACACTCCGTAGCTCATAGCTGAATCAATTAATGCTTCTGAGAAATAAGCGACAAACGCAGGAGCACTCCCTGTAATAGCGGTAAGATATCTCACTTCATCTTCTGTGCAAAGCTGAGAGGATCCTATGCTATTTAAAATAACTGTTAACGCTTGTTTATGACTTTCACTCAGTGAGCTTCCAACGGCATACAGCGATATTGACTCACCTATTGTAGCGGCTGTATTTGGCATGATCCAAGCAACCGCTGTATGAGCTGGCAACCTCTCTTCTAAATAACTAGGCCCAATTCCCGCTGCTACTGTAATGACAAACTGATTGGTTACAAGCTTAGAGAGTTTTTCAAGAACTTCGTCATGTACCTCAGGAGGCATTGCTAAAACAATAGTTGTAGCATTTTTAACTTCTGCTTCCCAATCTTGCGTCACGTCCACAACATACTTTTCTTTAAGCTCTGCTAAACGTTTTTTATCGCGTTGATTTGTCATCACGATACGTTCATTCATAGAAGCATTCGTATGAATTAACCCAGCCGCAATAGCTTCTGCCATTCGCCCTGCTCCAATAAATAATACCTTTTGATTTGTCATCTTAGTCGTCCCATTTATACGTCCAGAATTCTTCTCGTAGAAGCATTCTTTCAATCTGCGGGTTGGATAACAAAGCATCAACCTCCACGCCGTCAAACATCGCTTCTGTTTGTGAACGGTGCGCCTTTAATGCCTCAATCTTCTTTGCTTTTACACTCGATACATCGATAACAACGTCGGGATTACCAATATGCTCGATGCGATCATGTGAGAAGGCATGACACCAAACGATCGGGCGCTCTTCTTTTGGCATTCTCTTTACCGCATGAAGCGTAGCTGCTCCAGTTGCGTTATGGTCAGGGTGAACCGCAAAGCCTGGATAGTGAGTAATGATATGAGTTGGCTTTACCTCTTGAATAATAGATTCAAGACGATCGGCAAAATCTTCAATATCTAAAAACTCCAATGTTTTATCACGTAAACCCATCATACGTAAGTCTTGAATATCAAGGACTTCAGCTAAATCCTGAAGTTCTTTTTTACGAATCTTAGGAAGCGTTTCTCTGTTAGCAAACAACGGTCTTCCCATATTTCGTCCCATTTCACCTAACGTAATGCAAGCATATGTAACCGGTGTTTCTTTTTGCCTTGCTAGCGTAATCACTCCAGCTGCTCCAAACGCTTCATCGTCTGGGTGTGGAAATACAATTAATAATCGTTCTTGCACAATAATTCTCCTTTCTTACTCAAACGGTTTTTCACTTAATTGAAACGCAACGGCTAGACGACCATCCGAATCATGGCCCGCTAATAGTAATCTGTTATGGTCATCAACTTCCCAATCTGTTAAGCCTTCCGCATAGATCCAGCCTAAATCAATTTGAAGTCCTACTCGATATGGCCCTTCACCTGTAATTTTGCCGCCTGATACGTTCACTTTCCCATTGCGGATAAATGCTCCTACGTTCATTGCCTTTGCATTTATATGAGACGCATACGCTCCATTTGTTGTTTCAAGATGAACATATATATCTTTATGAAAAAAAGTTTCTAATTTTGCTTGTACGCTTTCTTTATCAATTGGTTGCAACGTTTTTACTCCTTTCAAGCTTTCCTCTTTTTTATTTTACTAAAAATTACGTTTGAAGCATAATGTTTAGTTCTAGCCGGTTTATTTCTACTTCCCACAGTGATAAATTTCGCTCAAATTTTAGTTGAGGCCACTCGGTCAGATTAACCGCTTCAATATCCGTATCAATCTTTACAAGCTCTAGGCTCAATTCAGCTAATTCTTGGCCGCTCTTTAGTTTTTTCTTATATCGATTAAAAGTTACATCTAAATCGTCAACCTGTGCATAAATTCCTTCAATTGAACCATATTGTTGTATAAGAGGTAATGCAGCTTTTTCACCCACACCAGGAACACCTGGAATATTATCTGACTTATCACCTAACAAAGCTTTTACATCTACCCACTGAGTGGGAGATATGCCATATTCAGATTTAAAGTCCGTAGCTGTATACAAAACATCACCAATTTTTGGCTTCGCCACAATTTGCGATACATGCTCATTTAACAGCTGAAACAAATCGCGATCATTGCTGTAAATATATGCTGGAGACTGTTTTTGTTTTGTCCATTTTAACGAAAAGGCACCAATAACATCATCTGCTTCATATAGTTCAACTGAGAGCTGAGGAATTCCTACAGTTTGAAAGAAAGTACGCAGCGTTTCATACTGTTGAATTAATGATACTGGTAAATCATTTCTCGTTTCTTTATAAAAACTATATGCTTGTTTGCGTTTTGTCTCGTTACGCTTTACATCCCATGCGACAACGATGTGCGTTGGCTCATATTGCTTAATTAAATTATTCATCTTTTGAACAACTACACGCAGCGCATTTGTAAATAAACCTTTGCTATTGCGAGGTAAATCAGCTTCTTCTCGCCCATATGATGTAGCAAAGTAGCATCGGCTCAGCAAATTAAAGCCGTCAATTAATAATAATTTTTCGCTCAAACAAACACGTCCTTTTTACTTATTTAACAACGTTCCACATTGCTGGATTAGCTGGATTTTTTGAAAACATACTATAGCATTATGCTTGTTAATCGTCAATTTAACAGCCTAAGAGCTAGTTTTAGAAGACAACTTTTTGTAAATACATTATAAAGGTGTTAAATTGTTGTTATACTTATGGTGTTTGACTTTCCGATTTATTGACTATGCTATAAAATAAAAACACAGATCACTTTGTATTGAAGGTGAAAATGATGATAAAATTGTTAAAAACAACGGCCGTTTTATTACTTATTACACTATTGCTTATTAGTGCTTATAACCATACGATGTCAAGTACGGTCATCATAGTATGCAGTTCGCTTATTTTTTTCTTATTCGTGTTAAGTGACTTCTTTCTTGCGCAAAGATCGTGGGGATTAAAGGGATTGCAGCTATACATGTCCATTATGTTTTTCATTATTGCTATCTTTGAAATGCATCACGTAGTTAGCTCTTTATGTATACTTTCCATTATTGCCCTCCCACGGGTTATTGACGAAATTGCTTAAGTATTAAAACCAAGCTGTAATAGAATACAGCTTGGTTTTGTCGTCTACATATTTACTTTCGTAATTAAGCGCTCAGAAATTCTAAGCGCTTCAATCAATCCAAATTTTTGGACTAAACGAATAGCCTCTTTCATTTCTCTCTTCTTCACGACGTGGTGCTGAGTAATATTTAATAAAACCTGCATGACAACCAAATCTTTTAGCGTAAATATAAGATTCTTTTTCATGTCACGTTGAAAGAAATATTGTTCCGTCAACAGTCTCTCACTTAAAGTGATAATCTCAGCGTCTGATAAATGAAGTATTGCCCGAGCCTCACTCCGAGACCATAACCTCTTCGCTTCATCTCCATTTGCTATTTCTTTTACACTAGCCGAAGTAAAGCGCTTATTTCCAACAACTTTTTTCACTTTGGATGTAGCAGGCTCTGCAGCTTTTTTAACCTCTACCTGACAATTAGTATGCTCAGCTCTTAGAGGCCGCTTATGCTTATACTTAATGCCATATTGATTATAGATAGGGAAATACGCATTAATGAGCATCGTTTTAAGCGCTTCGATCGTTTCTTTTGAACCTTCTATCTCCAACCAGCCAATAAACGCAATAGGCTGGTTTTCTTGAAAATCACCGCTTTTAAGATGTGCAAACACCCTTTGTTTTAATGAATTCATTGTACTACCAATATAGACAAGTTCCTTTTCCGTATCAAAGAGAAAATATAGACCCTTTTTTGAGGAAAGGCTTTGTACCTGCTGAACTGGAACAAGAGACTTTATCACATCTAATTTTGCAAAATCAATTGTCAAGCTCACTGGTTATCAGTCCCTTTTTGAACTTTCTCATATACCTTTAAATGTTGATAGACAATATGTAAAATGTCTGATTTCACATCATATTTTTGTGCTAACCGTAGGAGGTACCCTTGAAGATGTTCCGCTTCAGTCATATACCCCTTCTCAATGTCTCGTTGCATGGATGATTTCATAGTATAAGTCATCGATTCCATTGTTTTCATATGCTGCTGTACAATTCCATCGCTAACCGGAGCACCTTCTCTTACCATGATTTCATACACTTCTTGAAGAAGAGATTGAATAAACGTTCTACCTCCTTCTACATCACGAATAGGCCCAATTGGTGAACGCATCAAGGTAGTAACTCCAGAAAGGGTTGTAATAAATAGATACTTATGCCACATCTCTTGTTCAATACAATCGCTTAGCACAAATGAAGTTTTTGTATAGCTAAATGCAGTTTCTAAGCGCTCGATTCGATTTGTTTTTTCACCATTAAATTCTCCATAAACGACTCGATGTGCAGGGCTTGTTTGAATAATCTCCCCATCTGCGTTCAATGTCGTTTCGATAAAACAAAGACCACCTATTACATTATCCTCTCCGAAAGCTCTTTGCAACGTAGACAGATGATCAATTCCATTTAACAGTGGAATGACAGTAGTATCACTTCCTACAAACGGTTTTACATCAGCTATTGCTTGATCCAGATGATATGCTTTTGTCGAAAATAAAACGCAGTCAAAGGGATGTACTCCCTCACTGGTTGCTGTGATTAACTTTGGAGAAAATGAATAATCACCATGTATGCTTTTAATGACTAATCCACTTTTTTCAAGCTGTTTTTTTCTTTGACTTCGAACTAAAAATGTAACATCTTCTCCTTTTTCAGCAAGGCGCCCACCGAAATAGCCCCCTACTCCACCAGCTCCTAATACTAAAATTCGCATGAAAGCATCTCCCTTTCCCTCTATACACTTGCTATCTATTATTCTATTTTAGCATAATAGCGTTTTAAAATTGAGAATATTCATTTTATCTTTTCGCTTTTTCCAATTTATTTTCGTTTGTGATACCATTTATATAGTAGAGTAAGCATGCTTTTAATGTATTACCTAGATAGATATATACAAAAATGCAAACATAGTGTATGGTATATAATCATAAATCATAATCATTTCGATTTTATACAGGAGTTAGAAAAATGATAAACAAAACTGAAATTTATATCTTATCCGGCTTTTTAGGAAGCGGAAAAACATCATTGTTAAAAAATGCATTAAAGCAAGAAAAAGAAAACGGCCGTCAAATCGCCGTTATTATGAATGAACTTGGCAAAGTCTCTATCGACTCCGATGAAGTAGAAGAAGACACGCCGCTTAAAGAATTACTAAACGGATGCGTTTGCTGCACCATTCAAGGACAGTTTGAAACGCAGCTCCATTCGCTTCTACAAGAAAATAAGTTAGATGCCATTTACATTGAAACGACAGGTGTAGCACATCCAATTGAAGTACTAGACGCCTGCATGTCTCCCCTCTTTGCTAACGATGTCGTTGTAAAGTGTATCGTGACAACGGTAGACGTTCACAGATGGCAAGACAGAGGCAGCTTAAGTATTCAATTGCAAAAGCTACTCCAAGAACAAATTCGACATGCAGATGTCATACTATTGAACAAAGCTGACACATTATCTGAATCAGCTAAAGCAGCGCTACTGTATGAAGTTCAATCAATTAACCCACAAGCAGCTTGCGTATTCACAAGTTATTCTTCTATTCAGTTGAAACTTTTAACAAGTGCGAAGCTTTCAGAGAAACAAGCGCACCAGCAAGCTCATGTTGAAAAACAGTTACACTTAAAAACATTTGTTTATGAATTTAAAAATTCAGTTGACCTTGAAAAATTTGAAGATTGGCTACGTCATACGCCAGATACAATTTATCGAATGAAAGGTTATTTACGCTTTACTCACTCTACTGATACGTATTCATTTCAGTACTCGTATGGAATGCCTTTATATATGAAAGAGCTGTTGAAAATGCCAACTAATCTTGTCATCATCGGAGAAAATCTTCGTCATGAACAGTTAAAAAAAGAGCTTACAACTTTAGATCAAGTCTAAACACAAAACTCCCGCCAAAGCGGGAGTTTTTTTATCGTACGGGGATTACTACCCCTTACTATCCATTTTGGACTCTCCTGAGAATTTCATAAGCATGGTTACCTGCTAAAACGGTTAATTCTTCAAACTTTTCATCTCTTTTTAAATCCAGCTCAATAATTTCTGTAGCAAGTTTTATAACTTGTTTCTTTATCACTTCGTTGTCGCTCATCTTTTTTATTCCTTTCTTAGTAACTTTTTCTGTTCTATTTTATAAGAATCATTTCCTAATTTCATCATCTTTGTTATTTTTCCTCACATTTATCTAAAAAATATCACATAATTATGTTAGAATATATAACATGTTATAACTTTTTTGTATTTTTTTCCTTTATAATAAGGATATAACATAATTATCATACACTCAGGGGTGAGGGAGATTGTCCACAAATGAAGCATCTTATCGTGACAAAAAGGTTATGTCAATTGGCATCGTGAAGGAATTGACGGGACTATCTGAAAGACAGATTCGCTATTACGAAAAGCGCAGCTTATTGTTTCCAGAGCGTACAAATACAGGAATTCGAAAGTATTCCTTTTCAGACGTAGAACGGTTAATGGAAATCGCAGATCGCATTGAAGAAGGGGTACAAACAAGCGAAATTCGAACTGAGCTAGCAAAAAAAGATGAAGAACGAAAAATGAAAGAAGTTAAAAATCAAATGCTACGTGGGCAGTTAAACGCTCACTTTCAACGCAAGCTATAATATACATACGGTGGTGTTCATTCCTAATACTACCGTCTCCTTTCATTTTTCTCACAAAAAAAGTTCAACATCCAGCATACAGATGTTGAACTTTATATTACAAACCTACCGAACGGCTCTTGCGAATCTTGGGTTGATGAGCGACCATGAACTTTGTTTTTGATAATGCAAAGATAACCGATCCGCCCCAAATAAATAAAAAGGCAATCATATGAACACTAGAGAATGCTTCATGATAAACAAAAACACCTAAAAGTAAGGTCATCGTCGGTGCAATATACTGTAAAAATCCAACCATAGATAGAGGGATTAAAGGTGCACCTTTTGCAAAATATAAAAGCGGCATGGCCGTCGCAACGCCTCCTCCAATCAGCAGTAAGCTTGTTGTCGGATTGCCAACTACAAAGCTAGAATCCCCTTTGGCATATAGCACAATAAAGTACACAAGTGCAATTGGTGTGACCATAAATGTTTCGAGAGTCAAACCAACTTTAGCTTCTAGCTGAATGGTCTTTTTCACAAGCCCGTATATACCGAAGCTAAAAGCAAGCCCTAACGATACCCAAGGAAACTCTCCATAGTGAAGTGTTAAAAACAGCACGCCAATAGCGGCTAAACCTACTGAGATAACCTGCCAGAAATTCAGCTTTTCTTTTAAAACAACAATACCTAACAGCACGCTCACAAGAGGATTGATATAATAACCAAGGCTGGTTTCAATAATCCTTTCATTATTGACAGCCCAAATATAAATAAACCAATTAAGACTAATTAATAAGGACGCCGAAAATAAAATAAGCGTTTTTTTTGGATGACGAAATAAATACCCAATGGTTTCTTTAAGACTACCAAGCTGCCGTGTTATGCACAGCAATAGTAGCATGAATAAAAACGACCAAATCACGCGATGGGCTAAAATTTCGTCTGCAGGAACGTTATCTACCAGCTTCCAATATAAAGGAAACACTCCCCACATCACATACGCACTAGCCGTATATACTAGGCCGGCTTGATAAGGTTGTTTCAATGTACCTTTATTCATTCTCCTAACCTCTTTTCTCTTTCTTTACACTGCTTTTATTATAGAGGCAACCGCTGATTTTTTACAGACATTTATTTCAGGTTTCGAATATTTTACAAATAAAAAAGTGTGGATAAAAAATATCCACACTTTTTTATTTATTTTTTCTTTCCTTTTTTAAATACTTTCGCACTGCGAATATACTCAACATCTTGTACATTTTCTCGTGAGTTGGCGATGCGCGCAGCTGCAAAGAAGTAATCGGATAAACGATTTAAATATTGAAGGACCGCATCGTTAATTTTAAACTCTCGCTGAACCCCAACAACCAATCTTTCGGCTCTTCTTGTCACGGTGCGGCACACATGAAGTGTTGCTGCTGCTTGCGTACCTCCTGGCAAAATAAACCGCTCAAGCTCAGGTGCTTCTTTCATATATTCATCAATTCTTCGTTCTAATACTTCAATCATACTTGCTTCAACTTTATAAGGGTGATCATCTCTCGCAAAAGCTAAATCACTTCCACAATCAAATAGCTCGTGCTGAATTGTCACAAGCTCTTCTTTTAATTCATTAAATACCCTATCATTTAACTGAGTAATTGCTTGACCTACATAGCTATTTAACTCATCAATTGTCCCGTAAGCTTCCACTCGAATGTCGTCTTTATTTACACGACCTCCTATTAAACTTGTTTGCCCTTTGTCTCCTGTTTTTGTATAGATATTCATTCCCTTATTCCTCCTTTATCCGATTCGAAATTCCATACCAGATGCGGTCAACTGTTTCCGCTTCTGCTACAAGCATTTGATAAACATAGCCACATGCATCACGCCAACTGCGATCATTTTGGCTCATTGGAACAATCCCTTTTCCAATTTCTGTTCCAATAACAATTACATTTTCTAGCAGGTTCTCAGCTCGCCATGCTTGTAATTGTTCTTTGAAATAGCAACACACTTCTTCAACAGTTTTACCGCTATCAATTAATTCTTTAATGTATAGCTCCATTCCTTCTATAACTATGTATTGATCTCCTTTTACGAGTGTAGGCATTTTTATAAAGTCTTCATAAGCACTATGCCACTCTGTAATTTGGTTCTCATACTGTTTCTTTACCCATTTTCGCTTCCCATTGAACGCACCACCGAATACGAAATGCATGGCTTTCTCTCCTTTATATCATCCTTTTTGAAACGCAGTCGTATTCCTTCTCCATACGAAAAAGAATGATCCCAAAATGAAGACTGTTCTAGAAAATAAGAAGTAATGAAGCGAAGAGGTCCACCGTGAGTGACAACCGCTGTTAAACTAGCCTTTTGCTGCAGCATCAAATCAACGGTTCGATCCCAAGCTTTCCAAATTCGACTAGAGAAGGCTTCAAAACTTTCCCCGTTGGGCGGTTGCTCTTCAAAAGGCGCATCAATCCACTTTCGATATGCGGAATCATTTTTTAACTGCTCATATGTACGCTCTTCCCAATCGCCAAATGAAAGTTCACGCCAATCTTCAAAGACAGTATATGGCTGATTGGGAAATAATATTGCGCTCGTTTCTCTTGTACGATTCAAATCACTTCCAACAACTAAGTCCGGCACCACATCCGACGCTTTTAACATTGCAATTCCTTCACTACTTAACGACGGATTGCTCCATCCGATGTACTGGCGCAGCTTATTAGGTTCTGTTAAACCGTGCCGAATAAATAGCATATCCACATACTCAACCATACAAGGGTTTCCCCTCCTTCAATCGTTGCTCCAATGACATCTCCCGTAATGCCTCCAAACTGAGCGCGATAAAATTTAATCCATATAAAAACAGTGATAGCACCAATTAAAACTACAGCTTTATTTTCCATTAAATAGACAAGACCTGCAATCATTAGTATGCTCATTGCAGCATAGATCCACTTTTGTCTTTCAGTTGAGCCTTTTTGAAAATAAGAAGCTAACCCTGTTTCTTTAGCGGGCTGATCCCAAAGCAAAATCCACCCTGCTACAATACGAGGCAATACAAATACGCTCATGAACGTAACTAAATTAATTGATTCAATGTTAATCAGCTCATTTATTCCGCTAAAACGCAGAGCTAATAGAGCTAGAATTGACAGAACTGCAAATGCACCTACGTTAGGATCACTTAAAATCACAAGCTTTTTTTCTCTTGGTTGATGTGAAAAATAAGCATCGCTCACATCTATCCATCCATCTAAGTGTAAGCCTCCTGTGAGTATCCCACCAGCTAGCATAAGCAAAATAGCCGTCGTGACAGTGCTAACCCCTAACCATTCTAGACCTAAAAATAGCCCATAGCTAACTGCTCCTATACAAGCGCCAATCCATGGTAGAAAATAAAGTGCTTTGGCCGTGCGCTTTTCCGTCCATTGAATTGTTTTTGCTGTTGGCAAGATTGTAAAAAACTGCAGTGCTAAGCGCGCGATGACCATCCACTCTTTTACTGCCATGCTGTTTCATCTCCCTTATAGTAGCAGGAAATACCCGCTTCTACACAAATCGCCAAGTCTGCTTGATTCACAATCTCCTGATGAATTCGCCCCAATAACTTCATATATGTAAACGTAGGTCCCTTTAGGACGCTCTCTTCAAACAACTCGTTTGATACAATGATAAGATGCTGACATCGCTCATTCAATTGATGAATTACTCCTACCATTTTGTTGAATAGTTCGTTTGCTTTCAAATGAGATTGCCACTTTTCTTCCTTGGTAAAAAGCTCGTTTGCCAGCCAATTTGTAGCACAATCTAGCAAAATGACATCCGTTTCTTGAATCGATGAATAGATACCAGATAGATCTTTTGGAACTTCAAGAGTAGACCATGACAAGTTAGAATCATTTCGTTGCTGTTGGTGCAGCGAAATTCGCTCTTGCATTTCATGATCAGTGACGCGGCTAGTCGCTAGATAGACGGCACGATTGGTCATTAGCTTTTGAACAAATGCCTCTGCCGCTGCTGACTTTCCGCTGCGAACACCTCCGGTTACAAATACTAACATGACAACCCGACCCCTTTTTTCAATACGCTAATAAGCTGATCATTCTCTGCTTGTGTTTTGACTGCTAATCGAACATAACGACCGTTTAAACCTAGGAAATTCTCCGTGTGTCTTGCTACAATTCCTTCTTGTGCTAAAAATGACAGCCATCCAGCTGAAGTGTAACTCTCTGGAATACTGCATAAATAGTAGTTAGTTGCCGACTGAGATATGGTAAACCCTAGCTTTTGTAACTCGTTTGTCACTCGCTTTCTTTCTGTATCAATATACTCGACCGTCTTATTCACGAACTCCGCTTCAGATAAGCACCACCGGCCAATTTGCTGCGCCATACCATTCACACTCCAAGGTGGCTGCTTTTGCATCAACTTAGTAATGATGCCTTGATGAGCTAAAACATACCCTAACCTTACCCCTGCAATATTGAACATTTTTGTCATAGAGCGAACAATGATTAGATATGGATACTTTTGAATCCATCGATCAAACGAGAAAGCTCCCTTTACAAAATCAATAAACGCTTCATCAACAACTAGATAAGTCTTCTCACGATGAGCTAAGTCAATTAGCTCTTCCCACTCATTTATGTCATACATTCGTCCGGTAGGGTTGTTGGGATGACAAATCCATATGACTTTTAAGATTGGAAGCTTTTGTTTTATTTCCGACATATTCCAATTCCAATTATCTGTTTCTTCCAGAGAAATATGAATGATTTCACAGCCATGAGCTAAACTCGCCTGTTCATATTCAATAAAAGTAGGCTGTAAAATCCCTACCTTTTCGTTTGAAAATATGGAAGCAAGCAAAAAGAAGGCTTCTGCTGCACCGTTTGTTACTAAGACTTCATTAGAAGTAAGCTTATGGTAAGTAGCAATGAGGCCCGTTAGCTTTTTCACATCAGGATCAGGATAAGAAAAAGCGATTTCTCTAAGTTCATCCCAATTTTCATTAATGATATTCGGTGCTCCTAAAGGGTTTGTATTCACGCTAAAATCAATGAATGAACGTTCTGCATTTTGGCCTATCGCCTCTAGAAAAATTGCGGGGTTAGCTCCATGTGTAGGTAATGCCAATCAGTATCCCTCCTATCAGATAAAAAAACCAAGTACACCAAACGGTCCGCTTCATCACTTGGACTGTTTTAAAAATATGACTAACATTTAAAGAATAAAGAGGATCTCCCATTTTCGCACGATTTGAAACAATTCCTTTGTATGTGTTGCGACCTCCTAGCTGAATGCCAAGCAAAGCGGCAACAGCACTTTCACCATAGCCGCTGTTTGGGCTCGGGTGTTTAGGTGCATCCCTTTTAATTATGCTAAACACATGCTTTGCTGTAAATTCACTGTGCATTACGTTACTAATAACCATAATAAACGCTGTCAGCCGACTAGGGATAAAATTCAACCAGTCATCTAATTTCGCACTAAAGTATCCAAACTTTTCATACATAGGATTTTTATAGCCCACCATTGAATCACACGTATTAATACTTCGATAAAAAAAAGCGCCTGCTCCGCCTAATACAAAAGCAAAAAATAAAGGAGCTGTAATGCCATCACTTGTGTTTTCCGCCACTGTTTCAACTGTCGCTCTGGCAATTTCGCTTTCGTCAAGCTGATCGGTATCTCTTCCCACAATCATGCCCACTTGAAAGCGCGCTTCCTGTAAGTCACCTTTTTGTAAAGGCAGCGCTACTTTATAGGCAGCTTCCCCCAAAGATTTTGTTGAAATTGTGGTAGCAATCATTATGCCTTCGACTATAATTCCAATCCAGTAGGAAATTTCATATAGAGCGATTAGAAGAGCTAGAGGTAGTACAAAACACCATACTACCATGCTTAATACAAGGAACAGACCGTTCATTCGTTGAAACTTACCTTGGTTTAAACGCTTATCAATGAAAGAAATCCAGCGTCCAAACCACCTGACGGGATGTGGCCAATTTACAGGATCTCCGATAATGGCATCTAATACAAGCGCCATTGAGATAGCTAGCAAATGCGCTACAATTAATTGTTGAAAGTCCATACACATCACCTTTTTTGAATGGTTTCAAGTAAACTTAGCTTAACGAGCTTTCCTACCGCTTGTCCCAGAGCCGTCATGGACCCACCGTACTCATACATGCTACCGGTTTGGCTTGCGGCAATACAAATGCTATCAGTAGATGTTCCTGTCGCAAGCGTCTCTGTGTTCGAATCTTGCACTCCCAGCTCGTAAAGCATTCGCGTTTTCACTTCCGTTGCTGCGATAAACAGCTGTAAAAACGCAGCATCCGTTAATTTCCCGTCAATAAATATGAACATATTAATCGTTCCAGGCCCTGAAGAAAATGGAGTAATATCATCAGACGTCAAATCAACGGCATTACCAACTCCGGCAGTAATAATAGATGAGACTGTAAGACCATCTTTACAATATGTATAAACCGATTTGTTCCGTAAATAAACAGCCGTCATCAACCCTACTACTTTATCATAAACGAAGCCTTTTTCTTTTAAAAATGCTCTATATTCTTCAGCAGGTGAATCAGCACGGTAGTATTTGTGTACAAAACGATTATAAAAAACGTTAGTCTCAAGCATACCATCTCCTAGTACGCCTGAACTGTACGCTTTAAACGGTATACTTGTTTTCATCGTTAATAATTCATCATCCTGCTCAAGACGTAACGATAAAAAAGGACCAATTCCTTTTTGAATTGGAATATGGTCCTTTTCTCGATTAATTATACACCTCAGGATATACGGCTTTCGCGAACTCTTCTAACCCTTCTACAATTCGTGGTCCAGGTCGATTTGTTTTATTAGAATCAACGTTTACGATTTGATTTTCTTTTACAGCTGTAATATCGCTCCATGCTGGACGATTTTTGATTTCGTTGGCGTCACCATCATATGTTGTAACGATTGTATCTGGATTTAGCTCAACCACTTTCTCTTCCGAAAGTTTTACCCATCCCTCTTCATTTCCAGCTACGTTTTCTGCTCCGATTATTTTAATCATTTCATCCATAAACGTACCTTTACCAGTTGTATAAATCTCAGGCGCAGGTGAAACCTCTACCCATACTTTCTTACGATCTTCGTCTTTAATTTCTTTCGCTTTTTCTTCAATTTCTGAAACAGCAGCTTTCATTTCTTTTACTGTTTTATTTGCTTCATCTGTTTTGTTCGTTAGTTTTCCGATGTTCCCAATCGTTTCATACACAGTATTGAAATCAGTTGCATCATTTACAACAAATAATGGAATACCAGCACTTTCAATTTGCTTAAAAACTTCATCCGACATTCCTATGCTTGAACCATGAGCTAACACAAGGTCTGGATTTAATGCAATAACTTTTTCTGCGTTGATATTCATATCTCCTACCTGCTCTTTTTCTTTCACGCTTGCAGGATAATCATCGTTGCTTGTTACTCCGATTAATTCTTTTTCAAGACCTAACTCATAGAGGATTTCCGTGTTACTTGGCATAAGAGAAACAATTTTCTTGGGTGCTTGTTCAACCGTTACTTCTTCTCCTCTTGCATCTTTAACCGTAACAGCTTGCTCTTTTGATTGCTTTGTTTGCTCTGTTTGTTTGCTTCCTTCATCAGTTGCCCCACACGCTGCAAGAACAACAAGGAACATCGCAACAATAACAGATAATAACCACTTTTTCATTTTGGTAACCCCTCCTAATTATGTATCGGTTATGAAGTCGCTCAGCACACATAAAAAAACTTTACTTTCAATCGAAAGTAAAGCAGGTAACGTTAAATGATGCGAATGACTTTCGCATTGTTTATGTACGTCAAATACCCTGCTTCCCCTCTCCTCGAAGGTTTCACAGTTGACAATAAGGCAGGTCTCCTGACTTACGTATATGATGTACTAAGCCTTCCCACTTTTCAAACAGTGGCATCTTTAGACATCTAACGTTTACAGTGGCGGGACCGCGTTGGACTTGCACCAAACTTCCCTTTTCACTCAATGTTAAAATTGAGACCTTATTGCTTCACGATTATTCACCTGTCTTAGTATAACGCACTCCATTCAAAATGGAAATAGAAAATCGACATAACTTTCATACATTTTAGGTCAGAAGTTCTAGCAAAGTAATAGTAAGATATAAACATTTTTGCTATTGTATCATTATGATAGGCTGAAAATTTAGGGGTAAGTCTTTGGAGTCTGTGAAAAGACTCTTTTTTTATAGCCTAATTACTTTTAAACAGGAGGGTTTTCCACGCCTACACCAACCCATCCTTCTTTGGTGGGACCGTATACACCAAAAGGTTCAATTCCAGCTTGACGCATAAGTACCGTAACTTGTCCACGGTGATGAATAATATGTTTGATTAATCCCATTAAAATTTGAGCATTCGTCTCTTGTCGACCAAAGGCTGTTTGAACTTCTTTTAACGCTTCATCTATCCACTGCTGGTTAATAGCTTTCGCTGCTTGTAAGCTAATTCTATTGAAAACTCCAGCAATCTCTTTAGCGGAAGAGGGTACATGTTCAGCATTTGCTAGCTAATCTATCTCCAACCCAAAATGAGCCAAATAGTCTGGAATATTTGTTGTAAAGTGCCACACAATTCTTCCTAGAGTACGACCTTCTGTATAAACTTTTTGAGTTAGCATGGCTTCGCGGTTCCACTCTTTAATAAAATCTTCTCCTGTTATGTACATTCAAAACCCCTCCATATTACCATGTATTCCCACATTTAAATTATAAAACGTACGTTCGTGTTCTACAAGCTTGTTTTTATCTAATAAAGTGTTTAAAGACAAGAAAGACTCTTAAAAAATAAGAGCGGGACGTTTAGCAAAACTCTATACAAAAAAGCTACTTGCTTATGTAAACAAGTAGCTAATCAACTTAGATTGAACTTAAAAACTCACGCACTGCTTCAGGTGTTTTTGCATTTGCACTATGAAGATGTGCAATTTTCTCACCATTTTTATAAACAAGAAGAGACGGAATTCCCATTACATTGTTTGCTGCAGAAAGTTCTTCAAACTCATCTTTATCCACTTCAAACCAAGCTTTATCTTGGTTTTCTTCAATAATTTCACCAATAAACATATCAAGGCGTTTACAGTCTGGACACCATGTTGTTGTGAAGATACCAACGCTTAGCTCTTCTCTTTTGATTTGTTCATGAAACTGCTTTTCCTCTGTAATCTTTTTCATTACTAAATCCTCCAATACCAAACTTCATACAATTATGTTCGTGTTTAACAATCTTTGTCAAATCACTCATTTCTATTATAACGAATTCATTTCGATTTATCATATTACTTGCTTGGCACCTTAAAAGTTCCGTCCACCAATCACTTCTTCTAAGTAACGAGCTGTTTTCGGAGCATTTTCTTTCAAATAAGTACGCGTAAACGAATTTGCATAATACATTGCAAATACTTCAGCAAAGTATTCTTCTGGGTAGTTTAAAAAGTAATGTTGATTTGGAAATAATATTTGTTTCTCTTCGTTCCAAACCGTTAAAAATTTCTCTTTATGACGGAGGTTGTGTAAAATATGACGATCAACCGTGTGAGCAATCTCGTGAAGCTCTAGATTGACCGAACCGTGCCCTTGCCCTTTTTTGCTGTGACCAATTTTTACGTAAACCGTTTTTGAACCTCCCGCCCCAGGGACGTCGTCCCACACTTTACTCGAAAGCTCATAGCCTCTTGGTACTTTTCCTTTTAAAAATAAAAAACCTGGCTCATCGGTTAGCTGGCCATTAAACAACTTTATATTAATTTCTTTTTGAGCCATTTCTTTTAAGAGCGGGGACGGTATGCGACTAATATAGTGCAAGCTAGTCATTACTTCTTGTTCGTTATAGTTGTCTTTTGGGATGTAAACTATTTCATTTAGATAGCGAGAAATGTATGATTGGTTGCTTGTTTCCATTCCAATATCCACATTTTTTAATAGCGTATAATTTCTTTCAAACGAAGAATACGTTATTGCTGGACCCATGCCAAGCAATAACATGCAAACAAATAAGATTCTCTTTTTCACCTGCTGTTCCTCCCCTAGCTTTATGCTATCACATAAAGCTAGGGAGACTCCCAAGCAAATCTTGGCATCTACTCTTCTCATACAACCTATCAGCAGAGATAAATAAAAAAACTAGATTTATCAAAATCTAGTTTTAGTCACTGAACCTGATTACGACATCCATTTTGGAGGCATATTACGGTTCCAATAAATTTCCCCTAACGTATAGTGTTTTTGAAAATTATCTTCTGCTTTATGATAATGGAAGTTAAACCAATACCCATCTTTTGGAGGGTTCTCTCGCCGCACATGAAAGCGAATTAAATCTTGCCCAGACTGCAGATCATAAACGTGAAAAATTTTCTCTCCGTAACCCGAAGCTGGATGCTCACTTATCTCTAGGTTTGTAATATCTTGTTCTCTTTCTGTGCCAATATCAGTAAGGACTTTTTCAATCTCTGGTAGGACAGCCCCTCGAAACTCCTCTTCAATAACAGGGCCAATTTTCGTTCCAAACTTTTCAACGGACTGTTTCTCTGCTTGGTCCATTGCATATGCAACAAATGAATCAACATCTTCAAACTTAAAGTGGATAGAGGGAAGCTCAGCATCTTCAAACGTGGTTGTGGAAGGCACAACATCACGTATATAGCCTGATTTATGCTGCTTGTCGGCTTTCGCGTCATCAACGTATAAATACTCAGGTGGCGTGACAAGCCCAAATGTAAATACCGTAATTAATACAACGAGCATTCTTTTCAACCATCTAGGCATCTTTATCGATCCTTTCAATTCTTCTTTCATTCAACTATTTTTAATATAGTGTGTATTGTATCATATTTCAATTTTTTTCACCTTTTTTTAAAAACTTTTTTCTTACTTAAAAAATATAGTTTAAAAATTTTTTTATACTGCTTTTAGTTTCCCTCTACCTCTTTTATAGTGAATACAAACCATATTTTTATTTTATCTACCTTCCTTTATCTCAATAACACCGTAATGAAAAGCGGCGGTTTTACGCTTATACACATGAAATTGATGCTCATGAAAACGCGTGCTTTTGTAATGATCTTTAAGCACAACACGCTTCCTTGCAACTCGCTTTGCCTGCGTCATAACTTGCTCCGTTAGCGGTGTGTATAAAGCAAGTTGCTTTAACCCTTGAATTCCGTTAGAGTCAGCAAGGTTTGCTTCAAACATGGGATCAAAATAGACAATATCAAATGAATTATCTTCACAGCAATGAAGATATGTTTCGAATGTTTGGTGCACGACAGAGATTCTGTTCATCGCTTCATCTATTTCACGAATACCACTTTTCCACGTTTTTAAGCCTTGCTTTAATAAATACGCCATAAAACGATTTCCTTCTAATCCCTTTACTAGCCCGCTTTCTCCGACGGCAAGGCTGGCAATAATACTATCGGAAGCAAGTCCTAGCGTGCAGTCTAATACGCTCATACCAGTTGTTAATTTTGCGGCTTGAATAAACGGGTCTTGTTCACCTTTTAATAACCGCTTTGCCCGAAACATCGCTGAGTTTGGATGGAAGAAAAATGGTTCTTCTGCTTCTTGGATATGTAGTTCCATTCTCTCTTTTCCAACAACTAAAAGATCTGATTTTTCTTTTTTCTGCAACGTTTTCACAGATGTTTTTGCTCGAGCAACGTATGGAATGTGCAAATCATTTGCTACGCTTTTAGCAAATCTAATCATCTCTTCATCCGTTCTCCCAGCTGTCGTTACAATCATTGATTTTACTCCTTTCCACCTAAGCTACATTATTTACGCAGAAGAAAAAGGATGCCTGAAGACATCCTTTTCGCGTCTTACATTATTCACCTACTTCGTAGCACGCTATAAATTAGCAGTGCTTGTTAAAACCGTCTAAAATATTTTCAAAAATGGCTTCTAATGATTGACCTTCAATTTCGTGACGTGGAATGAAGTGAACAACTTCTTTTCCTTTTAATAGAGCCATTGATGGAGAAGATGGTTCAATATCACCAAAATATTCTCTCATCTTTGCTGTTGCTTCTTTGTCTTGGCCAGCAAATACAGTAACCGCTTGATTCGGTTTATTTTCAGCATGTAAAAATGCTTGTGTTGCCGCAGGGCGAGCTAACCCAGCAGCGCATCCGCATACGGAATTCACAACAACAAACGTTGTACCCTCTGCATTTTCCATAAATTCTGTTACCGCTTCTTCTGTTGTAAGCTCTTTATACCCAGCACGAGTTAACTCTTCACGCATCGGCTTAACAAGCTGACGCATATATTCTTCATATGCCATTGACATCGTAATCTTCCTCCTTACAATAATTTCATCCACACATCATACTACAAATGCCAGGAAAAATCTAGCTAGAGCTCGGTTCAGTACCACATAAATTGAGAAGAAACAGCAATTACTAAAATTCGTTCAATTTTTGCCGTATTTTACTATTATTCTTCCATTTTTTATACTATAGTTATAGGTAGAAGTTTATACATAGAAAGGATTTTTTCAATTGAAACCGGCTTTACAGAAATCAAAACAATTTTACATTGGAATTAGCTTAGTACTACTCATTTTTCTTTTATTGGTGGCAATTGGCAAGTATACGAATGCACAAACAATGAGTGCAGCAGCAAAAGAACCCTTGGCTTACACACCAATGCCACAAAAAGAAAACGGTGTAAACTATGCAGGCAAGACGTTAAACACATTACATCACAGCGCGTATTTAGCAAATACGCTAAACGATCGCAACGAACCGCTTACTAAACCAATTTTTATTACGTTTGATGACGGACCTAACAATGATACTCCAAAAATCTTAGATACTCTAAGAGACTACAACGTCAAAGCAACGTTCTTTTTATTAAAGAATCAAATTGACCGATATCCTGACATCGCTAAGCGCATTGTTGCTGAAGGGCATAGCGTCGGATGTCATGGAGTTTCACATGATATTCATCAGATGTACGGGCAAGATGGCGCTGCTTTAAACGAAATGACAACGTGCTTAAAAGCTCTTAAGGACGTGACTGGCGTTGATAGCAAGCTCATCCGCGTACCTTTTGGTAGCGTGCCGTACTTAAAGGAACCGCATAGAACACAGCTGACTTCTCGTTACCAGCTGTGGGACTGGAATATTGACAGTGAGGATTGGGCGCTACGCTCTGCGCCAAAAATCATTCAATCCATTGAGCCACACATTGAACATGTGAATGCAAGCGAACAAACACCGGTTATCTTATTTCACGATAAGCCTTTTACGGCACAGTCTTTGCCAACTATATTAACCTATTTACATTCTAATCATTATCAATCTATGACGATTAATAATACAATGAAACCATTGCAGTTTCCTTTTCACACATAAAAAAGAGGCTGGGACATAACTAGCCAAAAATAATGAAAAAGGGTTCTCATCATCGTATTTTGATGATGAGAACCCTTTTTTGTTGATCTGTTTGATTGGTCTATGCACATTTTACGCTGGAGGCGATGTACTTTCGTACATTCACCGCCATGAACGCAAACCCTAATTCGTTTTTCACGTTCTCTTTGCCTCTTACGGACATTCGAGTGAAACGCAAATTAGCCTTCAGATATCCAAAAACTGGTTCTACGTCAATCTTACGTTTTCCGTAGATTTTACCCGTTTTTTCTTCTGAAAGCAGCTGTTGAATGCTTTTCTTTTGTTGTTCCCACCTTTCGT
>NZ_KQ758685.1:0-22019 GCF_001457055.1 Priestia veravalensis
TGAGCCGTTACCTCACCAACTAGCTAATGCACCGCGGGCCCATCTGTAAGTGATAGCCGAAACCATCTTTCAATTTTCTCTTATGCAAGAGAAAATGTTATCCGGTATTAGCTCCGGTTTCCCGGAGTTATCCCAGTCTTACAGGCAGGTTGCCCACGTGTTACTCACCCGTCCGCCGCTAACGTCATAGAAGCAAGCTTCTAATCAGTTCGCTCGACTTGCATGTATTAGGCACGCCGCCAGCGTTCATCCTGAGCCAGGATCAAACTCTCCGAAGAAATGTTTGACTTGCTCATAAAAGTTTAAAAAATTAACGTTGCGTTTTTCGCTTTGTTCAGTTTTCAAAGTTCAACCGTCGCTCTTAAGCGACTTTTCTATCTTACCAAGTTTCGAACTCAGTGTCAATAGTTTTTTTATTTCCTTTGAGATTCGTTTGTGTCTCTCAAGGACATTTATAAATATAACAGACATATTATCATATAGCAATACCAAAATAATAAGTTTAAATTTTCTAATATCTTCTATTCGTTATATCAGTTGAATAAAAAGGAAAAAGACAGCTTTTAAACTATCTTTTTCTAAGTAATAGTTAAACTTTACTTCCTAAAAGTATTACCTTCTAAAATAAATGTACTAAAAGCCGGTACAGTTACATTATCACTTTTTATTTTCTTTATAGACTTTGTACCAGCTTTTTTTCCATCGACAAGCAGGGATAGATTGCCTTTGCTAGAGACTTTCATTTTTATCTCATTGGAATTGGCATTGTGTATGATAGTTAGTTGATTTTTGTTTTTACCTTCCAATGTATAAGCTACTACATTTTTAGGTGCATTTAAGAATGATAGGTTCTGACGAATCTCAGAGGCAGTTGTCATACGAAATACTGGATACTTTTTACGAATCTCAATTAAACCTTTCATATATTCAACCTCTTGATTAAATGCTAAACGCCGCTCCCAATCTAGTTGATTTACAGAGTCTGGTGATTTGTAGCTATTATGGTCCCCACCTTTAGTTCTCATAAACTCTTGACCAGCATGTATGAAAGACACTCCTTGTGAAGTTAACACCATAGATGAAGCAAGCTTATGCATTTGCTTACGCTCAAGCTCAGTAGCATTTGGATTCGTTAATAGTAGTTTGTCCCATAAAGTATGATTATCATGGGCTTCTACATAAGTTACTACTTGTTCAGGATCTTGATAAGTAGATGTTGAAGAATCGTATTGAAGGCCACCTGCTATACTCTTTTTCATCGTGTCTTCCATACCTTGTTTGCCATTTACAAAGCCGCTATCTTCATCATAAAATACACTACCTTTTAAACCATCACGAATAACATCATTAAAATGCGCTACGCCTGGCATTTTGTTTGCATTCTTCTGGTTTGCTTTTTGGTCAGCAGGTAAAGGCGTATTTAAATCCCAACCCTCTCCTAAAACAATAATACTCGGATCAATTTTATTTAAAGCGTCTCGTACCTCTTTCATGGTTTCTACATCATGAATTCCCATTAAATCAAAGCGAAAACCGTCTAAATTATATTCTGTTGCCCAATATTTTACAGAGTCTACAATAAACTTCCTCATCATTTTACGCTCTGATGCTGTATCGTTTCCAACACCTGTTCCATTAGCTAACGTTCCATCTTCATTATATCGGAAATAGTAACCTGGTACCAACTCATTAAAGTTTGACTCACTTACAGCATACATATGGTTATACACAACATCCATAATTACGCGTAAATTATTTTTGTGCAGTGATTGAACCATCTGCTTCATTTCTTTAATTCTTACTTTAGGTTCATATGGATTTGTAGAATAAGAACCTTCCGGCACATTATAGTTCTTTGGATCATATCCCCAATTGTACTGCGGCTCGTTTAATTTTGTTTCATCCACTGTGCGGTAATCATAGATAGGAATAAACTGCACGTGCGTCACACCTAAATCTTTAATATGATCTAATCCTGTTTTAACTCCACCAGGTCCTCTTGTTCCTTCTTCAGTAATGCCTAAAAACTTACCTTTATTTTTAATTCCACTATTTGGATCAATCGATAAATCCCGTACGTGCAGCTCGTAGATAATAGCATCTTCGCGGTTTTTCAAGAATGGCTTTTTCGCTGGCCACTTCTCTGGGTTTGTGGTTTTTAAATCTACCACTACACCTTTATCTCCGTTTACAGTTACAGCACGTGCATACGGATCAACAGCCTCATTCCACTTATCTCCAATTTTAACTTTATACGTGTAGATTAATCCATCTTGATTTCCTTTTAATTGTGTAGTCCATGTACCTCGCTCTGCTTTTTTCAGTGGAATTTCTGTTCCGCTAGTTGAGTCCCACCTTTTATATGAGACTAGTTTAGCTTCAGTAGCAGTAGGAGCCCATAAGCGAAAAGACGTTTTATCTTTTTTATACGTATTTCCTAAGTCATTTCCATCATAATAAAACATGTCATCAAATTCTTTAGAACGCACTGCTGCTCCAATTTCAACCGTCGCGCTTCCAAACAAGGATTTCGATATCTTATATACCTTTGTTAAATCTAAGTTATTTTTCGTCACAACTCGAACCTTGTTCGTTGTTTTTTCTTCCTTATTTAATGGTATCACTTCCTTAATTTCTACTCCTTCTAATGTAATACCAGAGTTATCTGCCTCTTCTATAGCGAATGGAACGTTTGTTTGAAGCGTAATTTCATTCATTTTATCAATAGTAGCTCCAACAATCTTTGGATTTAAATCAATTTGGCTTGGATCGTAGAATACACGCTCGATTCCTTGAGCAATCCAAATTTCAGCTGATCCATCTTCTTTAAATTTCGTGATATAGCGATTATCTAATTCTTTATTCCCCCATTCGTCTCCATTTATGCTTTGTCGAGCAATAAACCCTACCTTTTGAATACCTTGGGGATCATTCAATTCAAAAGTAGCAACTTTTCCAAAATCATCTTCATCTTTAAACTGAACGGCTTGTCCACTCTTTCCATCTGGCCAGACCCACAAATCCCAGTCTTTATAGTTCTTATCATAACGTGCATAATGAATGGTTACTTTAACGTTCTCATAAGATGGTAAATCACGATACTCTCCATCTGGTGGCTCGTTATATACTGTGTTATCTCCACTTTTTATCCATACTTCCCCTTCACCATTTTGGATATCAACCCAGCGATCTTCCCCATCTTTTTCCCAAGTATCTGTCCGGACAATAAATCCTACCTTTTTGGTGTTTGTAGGAATTTCAATCTCAGCAACTTTTCCAAACGCATCTTCCCCTGTAAAGTCGTACGCTTTCCCTTCCCCGCCTTCAGGCCAAATCCATAGGTTCCAATCTTTTGTGTTATTCGGCGCTTCTTGATAATGAATAATTACTTTCCCTGCATTTGCAAACGTTTGCATAGGGAAGCTCGAAAAAGCGGAGGCAAACATTGCAAAAACGATTAGAACAACAAAACATCGATTAATTTTCATAAAGCCCATCCCCTTTGTTTATAGTCGATAACAAATCTATTATATAAAAACTGAAAACGTTTGCACAATATAAAATTTTTAATTTTCGAAAATTAAATCCAAAAGACCTATTAAAAAAAATAGATAATAATAAATAAAAAAGACAGCCAATTAGCTGTCTTTTTTATTAACGGTGGCGCATTTGCGGGAATAACAGTACATCACGAATAGAAGGAGCGTTTGTTAATAGCATAACTAATCGATCAATACCAATTCCTAAACCACCAGTTGGCGGCATACCATATTCTAACGCTTCAATGAAGTCATCATCCATCTCATGTGCTTCATCGTTACCTTGTTCTTTTTCTTTTAACTGCGCTTCAAAGCGTTCACGCTGATCAATTGGATCGTTTAACTCCGTGAAGGCATTTGCATGCTCTCTTGCTACAATAAATAACTCAAAGCGATCAGTAAAGCGAGGGTCATCCTCATTCTTTTTCGCTAATGGTGAGATTTCTACAGGATGTCCGTAAATGAATGTTGGTTGAATTAATTGCTCTTCTACTTTTTGTTCAAAGAATTCATTTACAATGTGCCCGTATAACATATGCTCTGTAATTTCAACATTGTGTTCTTTTGCAAGAGCACGTGCCTCTTCAACAGATGTTTCTTTCCAGAAATCAACGCCTGTATATTGCTTAATAGCATCTACCATATGAAGTCTTGTCCATTCTGGAGTTAAGTCTACTTCATACTCCCCATACTGGATTTTAGTCGTTCCTAATACTTCCTGAGCAATATGTGCAATTAAGTTTTCAGTTAATGCCATAATATCTTTGTAATCAGCGTATGCTTCATAAAGCTCAATCATTGTAAATTCTGGGTTGTGACGAGTTGATACCCCTTCATTACGGAAGACGCGACCAATTTCGTACACTTTTTCTAAGCCACCAACAATTAATCGTTTTAGGTGTAGCTCAATTGCAATACGCATATAAAGCTCCATATCTAGAGCATTGTGATGAGTAACGAATGGACGAGCCGATGCACCACCAGCAATTGAATGCATCATTGGTGTTTCAACTTCTAAGTAGCCATTATTATCTAAGTAGCGGCGCATTGATTGAATAATACGGCTTCGCAAGATAAATGTTTGTTTACTTTCTGGATTAGTAATTAAATCTAAATAGCGCTGACGATAGCGTTGTTCAATATCTTTTAAGCCGTGATATTTATCCGGTAAAGGACGTAAAGCTTTTGATAATAGCGTGAAGTCTTTTACTTTAATTGATAATTCACCAACTTTTGTTTTAAACAATACGCCTTGTACACCAACATGGTCACCAATATCAACTGTTTTAAAGATTTCGTATTGTTCGTCCCCTACTGAATCTTTACGAACATAAAGTTGAATTTGACCCGTTAAATCTTGAACGTGAGCAAAGCCTGCTTTTCCTTTTCCGCGCTTTGTCATAATACGTCCTGCTAATGAAACTGAAACTTCATTTTCCTCTAAAGCTTCTTTTGTTAGTTCTTCATATGCATCAATTATCTCTTGTGATGTATGTGTACGTTCGAAGCGTTTTCCAAATGGATCCATACCTTGTTCTCGAAGGTTGTTCATTTTTTCACGACGAACGAGAAGTTGATCATTTAATTCTTCATGATTCATTATGTGCTCATCTCCATCGTATTAATAAATTTTCTAAAACAGAAAAAAGGCCAGCTTTTCCACTGGCAATTCCTACGTTTCTTTAAAATTATTATAAATTCAGTCGTTTCTCTATGTCAAATCGCTTTAGACTTACAGTGTGTTCTTGTCTCAAGCTAAAACAACTTGATATAGTAATCCAACTGCCTTAATGCGTAATTATATCGCTTCTTTTCTTTACGCACTTTCGGCCTTATCGAATTCTAAATAATGTTTGGTTATCAATTTCTTATTGTAACGAACTAAGAAAAGCAAGTAAACCTCCTGGCTCTTAAAAACAAAAAACGTTTTTATGGAGCCGTTACATCATATAAGTTACCAATTAATTTAATCCCTTGTTCTGCAGCTAGTCTTTCCGCTAAGTATACTGTCGATGTATCCTCAATAGGTATAATGAGGTCACTAGCAATTTCTGCTAGAGGGACCATTACAAATGCTCTTTCTGTCATCCGAGGGTGAGGAACAATAAGTCTAGAACTATGTATAACCTCTTCATTATACAGAAGAATGTCCAAATCTAACGTACGAGGTCCCCATACAACCTCTCTTTTTCGGTTCTGCTGTAGCTCAATCGCCTGCAAAACATCGAGCAACTCTAGAGAAGAAAGTTCTGTTTTAATTTCGGCTACCATATTTAAGAAAGCGCTTTGGTTAGTATAGCCAACCGGATCCGTCTCATATACGGAAGAAAGATTTTCTAATAAAATGCCTTCATGACTGTCTAGTGATTGAACAGCTTGCTTTAAGTAGTTACTGCGGCTTTTAATATTAGACCCCAGGGCTATAAAAGCTCTATTGTTCATTAGCGGCTCCTTGTAATTTCGACGGCAACCGAATCATAATGACCTTGAATCGGAGGGTCGGGTTTATATACTTTTACGGTACAAGCTTGAATTAGATGATAAGAGGATAAAACCGTTGACGCAATGGTCTCAGCAATAGTTTCAACCAGCTTAAACGTTTCTTTCTCCACAATGTTTTTACAGACTTCGTAGAGCTCTGCATAACTTACAGTTGCTTCTAAATCATCCTCTTGTCCAGCTTTTTTTAAATCTAATTCTACTGTTAAATCTACATTAAAACGTTGACCTAACTTATTTTCCTCAGTAAAAACGCCGTGATAACCATAAAAGCGCATATTATTCACATAAATTTTATCCATTCTCGATTACTCCTTTACCTACTAAAACATCCATCATCTTCGTAAAGCGAGCAATCTCTTTCACATCGTGTACTCTTGTCATATGAATACCTTTAGAAATACCCATTCCAATAGTAGCAGCAGTTCCTTCTATTCGTTCCTTTGGAGGCAAATTAAGGACGTGTCCAATTGTTGACTTTCGAGATGTAGCCAACAACACAGGATAGCCTAGTGCTGTAAACTTATCTACATTTTGAATAGCTTCAATATTTTGCTCTACTGTCTTAGCAAATCCAATCCCTGGGTCTAAAATAATATTCTTATCTTTTACACCAGCACTTTTAACGATTTTTATGCTTTCATATAAATCAGCAATCATATCTGGAATGAGGTTTTGATAATTTTTATTGTCTCTATTATGCATGAGGATGATAGGTACATTATAATCAGCAGCTACTTTTGCCATCTCCGGGTCAGCCTTTGCTCCCCACACGTCATTAATAATGTGTGCACCTGCTTCAATTGCTTGCTTTGCTACCTCAGATTTATACGTATCAATAGAGATAGGTACGTCTAGAGTTCGAGATAATTCTTTGATAACGGGAATTGTACGCTCTAATTCTTCTTCCACACTTACTTTATCGCTTCCTGGACGTGTTGATTCACCACCGATGTCAATGAGGTCTGCGCCATCTATGACCATTTGTTTAGCATGCTCAATTGCTTTATCGATATGGTTAAATGAACCACCATCTGAAAACGAATCTGGGGTTACGTTCAGGATCCCCATAATCAATGTCTTTGTAGAATAATCTAACTTATGGGAACCACAATCGATAAATTGACTATTTACTACCGTTTTTGTCATCTAAGACTTCCTTTCGTACGCCTTCTTTACTCCATAAATGCGAAGTATATTTCTCATATTGTCGCTGTAATGTATAGGTTAGCGTTTGTTCACCCGTTTTAAACTCTTTCTCTCCAATTTTATGGATAGCAAAAATTTCTTGAATTGAATTTGTCATAAAGATTTCTTCGCTCTCAAGAAGCTCTGATAGTGTAAAGAATCCTTCTTTAATAGAAATCCCCTTCACACTTAAAAGCTTACATATAAATTGGCGAGTAATACCGTTTAATATTCCCGTTTCAACAGCAGGAGTAAAGACGGTGTTATCTTTCACAAAGAAAAGGTTTGAAACAATTCCTTCCGCTAAGAACCTTTCTTTTGTTAAAAAAATCCCTTCCTTACTTATATCGTTTCCAACTTCTCTTTTAGCTAAGATATTATTTAAATAATGATGAGATTTCAACCGTTCATTACTTTCGGGAGTATTTCTTTTTGTTTCAAGAATAACCCCCTCTTTTATAAGAGGGGTTTTCTTATCAGGCATAGACTTCATATAAACAATAAGTGATGGACGAGTATATGCTTCTACCTGTAGTCCAATTTCACCTACACCTGCTGATACGTTTAGTCGAACATACGCATTTTGGAGATTATTCTTTTGCAGCAACTCATTAAGAATTATAAGTATATCTTCCTTTGAATATGTCCATTCAATATTTAAAAGCGATAAACCACTTTGTAATCGACTCAGATGATCATCTAATAAAAATGGATGACCATTATAGATTCTCATTGTTTCAAATAAACCCAGGCCATACATATAACCATGATCAAAAGGAGAAATAGTTGCTTTGCTTCTTTCTAAAATCTCTCCGTTTACATAAATGTACAAAGGTTACACGCCCTTTTTCTGATACGTATTAATAAAATTTTGCAGCATTTCTCGACCATATGAAGTCATAATGGATTCAGGGTGAAATTGGACGCCCTCAATTGGCATAGTTTTATGGCGAATAGCCATAATCTCATTTTCATCTGTCCATGCTGACACCTCAAAACAATCAGGCAGAGATCCAGCTTCTACAATTAAAGAATGGTAGCGAGTAGCTGTAAACGGATTGTCCAACCCTTCAAAGATTGTTTTTCCATCATGGTGCATTTCTGACGTCTTACCATGCATAAGCTTATCAGCTCTGATAACATTTCCACCAAATGCTTGACCAATGGACTGATGCCCAAGACAAACGCCAAAAATCGGAATTTGACCAGCAAAATATTTAATTGCTTCTAAGCTAATACCAGCTTCATTTGGGCTACATGGCCCTGGAGAAATCATTAAAAAGTCAGGGTTAAGGTTTTCAATCTCTTCAATTGTAATTTCATCATTACGCTTGACGACTAACTCATGGCCTAGCTCACCTAAATACTGTACTAAATTAAATGTAAATGAATCGTAGTTATCAATCATTAAAATCATCTGTTCTCATCCTCCACTCAACTCTTTTTCACTCTGCTCTTTTGCTTTCCATAAAGCCATAGCCTTTTTCAATGACTCTTTGTACTCATACTTAGGGTTGGAGTCAATAACAACACCAGCTCCCGCCTGTACATGTACTTGACCATCTTGAACGACCATTGTACGAATTGCGATGTTAAGTTCCATCTCGCCGTTATAGCCTATCCAACCAATTGATCCTGTATAGACACCTCTTCGAACGGGCTCTAGTTCTTCAATAATTTCCATTGTCCGAACCTTAGGTGCACCTGTGATGGTTCCTCCTGGGAATACTGCATCTACTACATCTACAATGTCTTTATTGTCAGCAATTTCACCTTTGACATTTGATACGATGTGCATAACATGGGAGTATTTTTCAATCACCATAAACTCATCTACACAAACAGTCCCATACTTACTTACTCTACCTAAGTCATTTCGCTCTAAATCAACAAGCATTACGTGCTCCGCACGCTCTTTCTCATTTTCAATTAACTCTTTAGCCAGTGCACTGTCTTCTTCGTTTGTCTTCCCTCTAGACCGTGTTCCTGCAATTGGTCTTGTACTAAGCTCAACTCCTGATTTTTTAACTAATAACTCTGGTGAGCAACTCACTAAATGAAACTCATCGGTTTGCATATACGACATGTATGGAGAAGGATTAATCTTTCGGACTTGTTCGTAAATATGCATTGGATGTGTATTAAGAGGCTGTGACTGTCTTACAGATAAGTTAACTTGAAACACATCACCTTGTCCAATATATTCCTTTATCCTTTCAACAGCCACACCAAACTCTTCTTCTGACATTGACAAAGTTGTGTGTGTATTAACACTCTTCACTTTCTCATAAACAAGAGTATACTTCGTTTCAGACAACCATTGATTTTTATATGAAGTTAAACGAGCTTTAGCATTCTCTTCATCTGTATGGTTAACCATTATCCATAGCTCTTCTTTATGGTGGTCATATACAAAAACATCATCAAAAATTAAGAAATAAATATCAGGCATCTTTAACGGATCATCTGCTATTGTTGGTACATGTTCTACATACCTTATGTAATCATAGCTAATATAACCAATGGCCCCGCCTTGAAACAGAGGTAGCTCTTTACGCTGAGGTGTTTGGTACTTCTTCATCCATTTACGCATTAAATGCATTGGATTACCTTTTTCAACACTTCTTCTTCCTTGCTCTATAATATGAAGCTCGTTAGACTCTCCTCGTAAAATAGCGATAGGATTAAGGCCCATAATATGAAAGTTACCGCCTCGCCCACTTTCCAACAATATATGATGCGGCTCATCTACAGATAATTCTTGATACTTACTAAACCATTTATCCTTAGGAATCGAAATCGATTCACCCCATGTCATTCGTTGCTGCATTTGCTCACTCTCCTAAAATGAATCACCTATCCTTATTTTACATGATTTTAGAAAGTTATTCACTAGATGAAAAAAACTACCCCTTTAAGCCACAAAGTTACTATGACTTAAGGGGGTAGCTAAATAAGAATTATTTATCGTAGCTTATCAAGACTGACCTTGTGTTTGCTCTTCGAATTGGAATAATGGTGTACTTAAATAGCGCTCACCGTTACTTGGAATAATGGCTAACACTTTTTTACCTTTTCCTAATTCTTTTGCTACCTTTAATGCTGCAAAAATTGCTGCACCTGAAGAAATTCCGACTAATACACCTTCAGTTTTAGCTACTTTTCGAGCATAGTCAAATGCTTCTTCATTTTTCACAGGAATAACATGGTCATATAGGTCGGTATTTAACACACCTGGTATGAAGTTAGCACCAATTCCTTGAATTTTATGAGGTCCTGGCTGACCACCACTTAAAATTGGTGAGTCAGCTGGTTCTACAGCATAAAGCTTAATCTCTGGGTAAGCTTCTTTCAATACTTCTCCAGCACCCGTAATTGTTCCACCTGTTCCAATCCCAGCTACAAAAGCATCCAGTTGGTCACCGAATTGTTCAACAATTTCTTTACCTGTTGTTTTACGATGCACTTCAGGGTTTGCCTCATTTTGGAACTGTTGAGGAATGAAGTAACCATGTTCTTTTGCTAATTCAGAAGCTTTATTAACAGCTCCTTTCATTCCTTCAGGTCCTGGTGTTAAGACTAACTCTGCGCCGTATGCACGAAGTAGGTTACGACGTTCAATACTCATTGTTTCAGGCATTGTTAAGATTGCGCGATATCCCTTTGCTGCTGCAACCATAGCTAGACCGATACCTGTATTACCACTTGTAGGTTCAATGATTGTGTCGCCAGGCTTTAAAACGCCTTTGGCTTCCGCATCTTCAATCATTGCCAATGCAATGCGATCTTTCACGCTGCTTCCTGGGTTCATAAACTCCAACTTTAAATATACATCTGCCATATCTTCTTCAACTAAACGATTTAATTTAACAATTGGTGTTTGACCAATTAATTCCGTAATTGAATTTGCTACGCGTGCCATATCTCCACTCCTAATCCCGAGTAATTTTATTGAATTTGTATACAATTTATCAGTTATTTTCTAAATTGTCAATCATTTTGTTTTGTGACAATGACTTTTTTTCTATTTTTCTAGACCATTATATCCTTACTGTACCATTTTCAGACCAAACTTCAAAAGAAAAAGACACCGGCTGCATGCGGTGTCTTTTCAGAGACTTATTTATATAGCTTCTTCTTTCATTTCTTTTAGCTCTTCTGCAGGAAAGTGATACATTTCATTACAGAAGTGACATTGCGCTTCAGCTTTGCCATCTTCATCAATCATTGATTGAATTTCATCTTTTCCTAAGCTAATAATTGCATTACCAATGCGCTCTTTAGAACATTGACATTTAAATTCCACAGGCATGGTTTCAAGAATTTTAAGGTTATCTTTTCCTAGAACTTCTTCAAGAATTTCTTCTGGTGTTAATCCACGTTGAATAAGCTTAGAGATAGGTTCAATGGTTTGCAAGCGCTGTTCAATTGCTGAGATTGTCGCTTCATCTGTTCCTGGTAACAGCTGAATAATGAAGCCTCCTGCAGCCAAGATGGTGTTATCAGGGTTTACTAACACACCAACGCCAACTGATGAAGGAACTTGTTCAGATGTTACAAAATAATACGTGAAATCTTCTCCTAATTCACCTGATACAATCGGTACCTGACCATTAAATTGATCTCTCATTCCAACGTCTTTTACGACACTAAGCGTGCCTCCCGTACCTACTGCACGAGCGACATCTAATTTACCGTATTTGTTTAATTCAAAATGTGTTTGTGGATTTGTAACATAACCACGAACTTCCCCTTTGGCATTGCTATCCACAAGGATTGCGCCAATCGGTCCGCCACCTTCGACTTTTATTGTTAACTTCTGCTCTCCCTTTAACATCGCACCCATCATTACACCGGCACTCATCGCACGTCCTAATGCAGCTGAAGCTGTTGGCCATGTATAATGGCGACGCTGCGCTTCACCTACTGCCTCCGTTGTTTTCACAGCGTAGGCACGAACTTGATTATTATAGGCTAAAGCCTTGACTAAGTAGTCACTCATAATAATACTAACTCCTCTTATTCCATATTTTTCGTATAAATAATCTGTAGACCTTTTAGTGTTAAAAACGGATCTACGATGTCAATAATGTCTGACTCTTTTGCGATTAATGTTGCTAAACCACCTGTTGCAATTACTTTAGGATTTACGTTTGATTGCTCTTTCATTCGTGTAACAATACCTTCAACTTGTCCAACATATCCATATAAAATTCCCGCTTGCATCGCAGAAACTGTATTTTTACCTACAATGCTATTCGGCCTAGCAATTTCAATCCTCGGAAGTTTAGATGCCCTAGAATATAGCGCTTCAGTGGAAATATTAATACCAGGTGCGATAGCTCCTCCCATATACTGTTTGTCTTCATCAATGTAACAGTAAGTTGTTGCTGTTCCAAAATCCACAATAATTAATGGGCTGCCATAAAGCTTAATACCTGCTACTGCATTTACGATTCGGTCTGCCCCAACTTCTCTTGGATTTTCATATTTAATATTTAAACCTGTTTTAATACCAGGACCTACTATAAGCGGCTTTAAATGAAAATATTTTTGGCACATACGTTCCAATGCAAACATAATTGGTGGCACTACAGAGGAGATAATAATACCATGAATATCTTTAAAAGATAAACCAACGTGCTCAAGGAGTGCCTTAATTGTCATTCCGTATTCATCTTCTGTTTTATTACGACTCGTTTCAATGCGCCAATGATATTTTAGTTCATCACCATCATATACTCCTAATACAGTATTCGTATTTCCAACGTCTAATACAAAAATCATGTTAATCACCACTTCGCCTTTAATCAATATTTACACTGAAACCATCATACCATAACTAAGAAAAAGGGGTGTACAGTAAAAGAAGCTTTTCCTTTTCCTTACTAAGGTTCGTATAAAAAACAAAAAAAGTAAGATGCTCCTAGGAGCATCTTACTTTTTATTCTTTAGGCTCTTCCTCTTGATCTGGCTTCGATTGAATGTTTACTTTTACATCTTCATCGCTGCTTTTTGGAGAACGATCTGGAAGCGTCCCATGATCAACTAAATGCTTGATTTGCTCAGCATCTAACGTTTCAACTTTTAATAACGTTTGAGCAATAAGTTCTAACTTATCACGATTTTCAGTTAGAATTTGTCTTGCACGCTCGTAGCTATCTTTAATAAAGCGTTGAATTTCTAAGTCAATTTGATGAGCAATTGCGTCACTGTAGTTTTGTTCATTTTGGATGTCACGTCCTAAGAACACTTGGCCACCTTGCGATTGACCAAACTGCATTGGACCTAACTTATCGCTCATACCGTATTCAGTAACCATACGTCTTGCGATACTTGTTGCACGTTGGAAGTCATTATGTGCACCCGTACTTACTTCGCCAAAGATTAATTCCTCAGCAACACGTCCACCTAATAAACCAACAATCTTATCTAAAAGCTCTGGTTTTGTCATGAAATAGCGATCTTCTTTCGGAAGCATTACAGCATAACCACCTGCTTGCCCACGTGGAACAATCGTTACTTTATGTACCATGTCCGCTTCATCTAATACAACACCAATAATTGTGTGACCAGCTTCATGGTACGCGACAATATTGCGTTCTTTTTTAGAGATAACGCGACTCTTTTTAGCTGGTCCCGCAATTACACGGTCCGTTGCTTCATCAATATCGCTCATATCAATCTTTTTCTTATCTTGTCGCGCAGCTACTAAGGCAGCTTCGTTTAATAAGTTTTCTAAGTCGGCTCCTGAGAAGCCTGGTGTACGCATCGCAATGGCATTTAGATTTACATTTTCATCTAAAGGTTTGTTGCGAGCATGTACTTTCAACACTGCTTCACGACCATTTACATCTGGACGATCTACAGTAATCTGACGGTCAAAACGTCCTGGACGTAATAAAGCTGGATCTAAAATATCAGGGCGGTTTGTTGCTGCAATGATAATGATTCCTTCATTAGCACCAAAGCCATCCATTTCAACAAGCAATTGGTTTAGAGTTTGTTCACGCTCATCGTGACCTCCACCTAGACCAGCACCACGTTGACGACCTACAGCATCAATTTCATCGATAAAGATAATACAAGGCGCGTTTTTCTTTGCATTTTCAAACAAGTCACGCACACGTGATGCACCGACACCAACAAACATTTCAACAAAGTCTGAACCACTGATTGAGAAGAAAGGCACGCCTGCTTCACCAGCTACAGCTCTCGCTAATAATGTTTTACCCGTTCCTGGAGGACCTACAAGAAGTACACCTTTTGGAATTCGAGCGCCTAAGTCGGCAAATTTACGAGGGTCTTTCAAGAACTCTACAACCTCAACAAGTTCTTGTTTCTCTTCGTCTGCACCTGCAACATCTTTGAACTTAACTTTCTTCTTTTCTTCACTGTAAAGTTTCGCTTTACTTTTACCAAAGTTCATTACACGGCTACCGCCACCTTGAGCTTGGTTTAGTAAGAAGAAGAAGAGGATGAAGATAATGACAAAAGGTATAATTGATGTAAAGAATGTTACCCAACCACTTGTTTCATCTGCTGGGTCAACCTTCACCTGAATGTCCTTACTATTTGCAGCGGCATTAATACGCTCCAACGCTTGATCACCATCTACAATGTAAGTTTGGAATTTCTGATCTTCATTATAAGATTCTAATTTCCCTTGTACGACATAAACCCCACGTTCAGGCTTCAATGTTAATGATTCAATATCTCCACTTTCCAAGTGTCCTACAAATGTGTCATATCGCATTGCTTCAGTCTTCTGGTTGGAACCACTGAAGAAACTGATCACGCCAATAATGACTAAAAATATAAGTAAATAAAAGATGGTATTACGGAAGATCCGATTCATTTCTTACCTCCTCCCACGATAAACAAATACTGTATTCAATAGTACCATAGAACCTATATCCTATCCAACAAATTGCATTTGCAAATATGCTAATTAATTACTATACACTTCTGGTTTTAAAACACCAATGTAAGGTAGGTTACGATATTTTTCCTGATAATCTAACCCATACCCTACTACGAAAGCATCTGGAACCTCAAATCCAACGTAATCTGCTTTAATATCCGCTTTACGACCCGTTGGTTTGTCTAATAGTGTTACGATTCTAATTGATTTTGCTTTGCGATACTTAAATAACTCTACTAGATAGCTTAGAGTTAATCCGCTATCAATAATATCTTCTAAAATTAAGATGTCTCGACCTTCTACAGAAGTATCTAAATCCTTTAAGATTTTCACTTCACCAGAAGAAACCATTTCTTTACCATAGCTTGATACATCCATAAAATCCATTTCTAAATATGTATCGATGCGTTTAATTAGGTCAGACATAAAAGGCATTGCACCTTTTAATACACCAATTACTAAAGGAAAACGACCTTCATACTCTTCAGTGAGTAGTTGTCCTAAATCCTTTACCTTTGCCTGTATTTGTTCCTCTGAAATTAGAATTTCTTTAATATCATGCTTCATTCCTTGCTTGCCTCCTAGAAGTTTTCCCTACTTATAGTATAAAATAACATATCTTAACTTATGAGTGTGTAATTCATAAGCAGATTTTTTTAATTTTGGCAGCCATAAAATTGTACCATTACTATCTTCTACAACCGGCCACGCATCTCTTTTCTCTAAAGGCACTTTTTCATCAATAAAGATATCCTTTACCTTTTTATGCCCCTTCATGCCTTTTAATTGAATTTTATCTCCTGGCCTTCGCGTCCGAACTCGAATTGGAAACCTAACCTTACTTTCATCTACTAAAAAGATGTCAGTTTCTTTCTTATCATATTTTCCATTATGTATTCTAGCAGTAAGGGAATGACCATTCGGCAGCTGAATGACCCCTGGAATGGGGATATCATATTCATATGCTGGAATAGACTGCGTTAACTCAAAAGTGAACACACAATCGTCATACGAACGAGAAATGGTCAGCTTGTTTGGAAAGTGAAGCACACCAGAAGGTTTATCAGCTTCTAAAAACCTCAATAAATTATTAATATGAACTGAGGAAAGATCTGAAGGGATTTTTTTATAGAGATAGTTTAATATTAGTTGAATCCCACGCCTTTGTAAAGGTTTGCTTATATTAAGGAAAGACCCTCGACTCATTAAAAGATATCCTTGTCTTTGCTGTTTAATTACCTTATTCATCTCTCGAGTTGTTAATTCCTCTAAATAGGCTTGATCTTCATATAAGTTTTCACTAAAAGCTTGAAATTTTTCATGTATATCGTGATACTCATCCTTTAAAAAAGGTAATATATATTGTCTAATGCGATTACGAGTATACGTATCCTTCTCGTTAGTAGGGTCCATTCTAGGATTTAAGTTAAATCTCCTGCAATATAACAAAATTTGTTCTTTTGTAACGGATAAAAAAGGGCGAACGAGAGACCCTGTGGCATAAGGACGCTTTGCCTCCATCCCTCCATACCCTCTCATCGTACTACCACGTGCCAACCTCATGAGTATTGTTTCTACTTGATCATCTCCATGATGAGCTAAAGCTAGTACTTCTGCACGGTACTTATTCATCATCTCTTCAAAGAACGCATACCGACATTCTCTAGCTGCTACCTGAGCAGATACTTTGTGCTTTTTCTGATAAGTTGTTACATCGATACTAACGCCTTCAAATGCAATACCTGCATCTCTACAATAAGCTTGCACATATTCTAAGTCATTTTTAGACTCTGCTCCTCGAAACATATGATCAACGTGTAACGCCACTAAATTTAAACTTCTGTGCACTTGCTCCCTATGTAGAAAATGAAGCAACGCTAAGGAATCTGGACCTCCAGAAACACCCACTAAGACTGTTGCATTAATTGGTAAAAGGTTATGTTTATCAATAAATTCTGTTGTTTCCCTTTCCATTATTCTGTTCATCCTTACGTGATTAAGACTAGTTACCACTATCCCTTTCTCATTTTACGGATATTCCATTAAAAAGTTTCACATTTATAATACTTGAATGAAAAGATATAACAAGTACATAAACATGACGGATGCTCCTAATAAAACGGTTTCTAGGAAATGTGTACGCTTCTTCTTTACTTTAACACGCTTTGGACTATGCTGACGAACCTTTTGATTTCCTGAAGATTTAACCGATTCACCACTCTTGATCCCTTCAATCAAATCTTGCTTCATCTCATGAGCTGTAAGATAGTTGCCATGAATCGATTTATACAAAATCGAACGATGTGCTGACAGAGCATTATGCGTTTTTAATAATCTTTTTAGCTGTTCATTAGGTTTATCAGCTTTGTTTAAACGCTCGCCGATTAATAGCTCGATTATAATCATAGCTACAGCAAACAAATCATATGCTGGTTCTGCTTTTCGAGAGCCAAACCCCCAATATGCTCGGTCATAGTAGTCGGTAAACTCTTTGATAGCTCTCCCTTGCATTGTTGTTCCACCTACATCGATTAAACGAATCTTGACAGGGTGATTGGTAACAACCAAGTTCTCTGGCTTCAAGTCTCCAAAAACCCAACCCGCTTTGTGTAATTCATGTAAATCCCCCAATAGCTGCATGACCAGTACATTTACCCATTCCTTTCCTCTTTTCGCAACGAAAGCTTTTAACGATGTTCCTTTTACATATTCCATTACATAAAAAGAGAGTGCTTGATTACGATAAACCCAGTCATCTACATCGAATAAGAAAGGCCCAAGAGACTTGCCATGGACCTTTGAGAAGTTACGTAATACATTTACTTCAGCCGTTACTGAGTTGTTGTCAAAGCTTAACTTTAGCGCTGCAGTTTCTCCATTTGGTGATTGAACCAAATACACAACTCCAGTTGCACCTGTGCCTAGTTGTTTCATAATGGTGTACTGATTATGATGCCACTTCCCTGTTAATGTTGTACCGGCTGATAAATTACATACCAGATTCTTCATTGTAGTGTTCATCACTTCTTAACATCCCCCTTAAGGAACGTTTCTTCTGAACAAAGTGGTTTGTTGCCGCTTTAATTGCTGGACCAGTAGGTGTAATACCACCAGCTGTTAACTTCGGAAATATAGTAGATAACGATTCTAGCTTTGGATTCCAGTCCATAAGCTTTTCAACATCTTTCTTTTTCCCTGGAAATAAAAATACTGAAAATTGGTTGTACCCAATTCTAGCGTTGAGGCTGAGGGATAAATCTAATAATGCTTCCTTAACAGTTGGAAGCTTCGACTTCATGCTTCCACTCATATCAACTAAAATGAGAATCTCTAAATCAACTGTTTCACCTAACTCGTCAACAACTTCCATAATTTCTCCACGTTTTTCCGGAGGTAAATCTTCCATTTTTGAAGCTGATGCACCCAATATTTGTTGAAGTTCTTTATTTACTACGCCTTGTAACGTTTGAGTCATCGCTTGTCTTGTAACCATTTGAACGGTTTGAGAAAGTTGCTTTACATAAACGATTTGGCTAACTCCTCCACCAGACATAGCAATACCTTCAATTTCGTTTTGACTTTGTTCATCAATCACGTCTTCTTCCATAACTCCTATAACATTCACACTGATGCCTTGTTCCTTTGCTAGTGCTGCCATTGCAATTGGATCTTCTCCTGTATTAGAACCTCCATCTGTAATGACTAACATTTGCTTTAACGTTCCTTTTTTCATAAATAAAATCCCCTCCTCATTATCAGTATTAACATGATAGACGAGGAAGGGATAATTTATACTCTATAATCTACTGTGCTTTTTTACGATACGCATATGTTGGAATGGAAGACCATTTTGGCGTATTATGCTTCAGTTTAGCAACCACCACGGTCATATCATCTTCAATTAAACCGGACCTTGTTCGAATGACTTCTTCCATAATTAAATCTGCAATTTCTTGTGGATCATCGGTTTGTAGCTCTCCAATTTTACGCTTCATCCACATCTCGTAATTCTCAACATGTCTTGGGCCTTCAAACACCCCATCACTCATCATAATGAGCAAGTCCTGTGCTTTCATTTGTTCACTCACAACGTCTACTTCAAACTCTTCAATAATCCCCATTGGTAAATTACTTGCTTGTACCTTGATTACTTTATCACCACGCTTAATAAAGCTGGGTGTCGAGCCAATTTTCAAGAAGTTTACGTTTGCATCTTGTAAATCAATCATTGCCAAGTCAAGCGTCGAAAAGATTTCATCACTCGTTCGCAACGACAGAATAGAATTAATAGATTTTATTGCAATTGTCTCTTCAATCCCGGTTTGTAGGATTTGTTTCAGTAATTGTAGTGTTTCACTACTCTCATAGTGAGCTCTTTCACCGTTCCCCATACCATCACTGATCGCTAATGCATATTTGCCAGCATTTAATTCAATCATTGAATAGCTATCTCCTGACACAAATCCTCCTCCTTTTGCAGCGTGAGCAACCCCTGTATCTACTACATACGCTTTGGTGGAACCAAAGGAAACGTGACAATAACCTTGTGGATATTTTGCACACTCTTCATTTTTTACCACGATACTTTCACCAAGTATATCCGTAAGCATTGGGGCAATAATTTTTTCACACTCACCTCTGCCGTGACAGTAAGGAACCCACATTTCTACATCTACATTACCAGGCTCTAAACTATAAATTTCAATTTGGTTAATTTCCATGCCAAAGCTTCTCAATGCTTCGACAATCTGTTCTTCTTGAACATTTAAGTTTTCTCTTTCTCTTTTTATTTCTTGAGCGAAATTATTCATGACTTGCGAAACTCCATGCAACTGCTCAGCTACAATCCGACGACTTTCATGAATCTGAGATTTCAACTGCTGATTGGCTTTAAAATACGTCAGCTCATGCTCAATAACATCGATTACTTTTTTGGACTTCACACAATGCTTGTCCATCTCTCTGACTAGCTTGGGATTTTGTTCTAATGAATTATTATCAATTTCTAGCATAATTTCTTTCAGATATTCATAGGTTGTATCAAACTGTTGAGCCCAACACTGCTCTTTCTTGAAACAGAATTGACACGTTCTCTCCGTTACGCTACTTAGAAAATAATCTATTTCTTTTTCTTCATTTCGCTTTTCTTCATAAAATCCATTTTGAGTAAAACTATCAGATAAAGCCTGAAATACGTTGGAGAATTGTTCTACTCGATTTGCCGTTACATCTCTTACTTTTCGAATATACTGCTGTTGCTCCATCATATTTTCAGATGTACCTGGAACGAGCTTACTTAAGTTTTTCAAAAGAAATGTTGGTGTTAATAGAAATAAAGCGACAGCGATAAGCGACTCATATAAATTGGTTGAAAGTGCCTGTTCAGCTTGTGAATAGAGCCCAATTAAAAGAGATCCCACAATCAATCCTAAAGATGCACCCATTTTTTTGCCGTCTTTTAGTAATCCTCCTAACAAACCTGAAAAAGCTAGTAAGCTCATTTCATATAAACTCGTTACGTTAGCAAAGCTTAAGATTAATCCCGTGACTACACCAACAGTAGCTCCAATTGTCGGACCTGATACAAAAGCAAAGATTAATACTAAATAACGTGATAGTACGTGTTCTGCCGATAAACCGTACATGACCCAACCAATGGTTCCTGTCATGACCGATGCTAAAAGAATAATAAGAGAAATAACTTCTTCTGTTTTAAGAGATTGCTTTCGCTTTCGATATGAAATAAGAGGTACACTCTGTAGAAAAATCATTGTTAGAATAAAGCTCAAGCCCGCTTCTACAGCTATAAATGCAAAGTCATACATTGTGACTCCTTGTGAAAACAAGTAGAAAATTCCTAATTTCGTTAGAAACATAGAAATAAACACAGTAAACGGTAACTTTTTAAGAGGATCTATGGTTATAAAACCACTAAAGCGATGAAGAAGTAAAAATACGAATAGGGAACAGAAGACAACCCCACCGTTTTGTAAGGATAGACTAAATGCTCCAGCCAAGATGGCCAGGCCTGCAAGAGCTGCCTTATCTTTCTTAATAGCAAGTACAGCCGCAAAAAATGGTAATGCAAACGGCATAATTTCCATTAAAATTAAAGCTCGTCCTAATAAAAATCCTACTGCTAATAAAATTAATCCCCATTGGAACAATACCTTTTCTGTTTTCAGACTCGTTTTCGTAAAAATGCGTGCCATTTCTAATCTAGTACGATTAAAAACAGCTTCAGTTGCTGGACCGGCAAAGTTCCGCTCAGTTTTTTGCATTTTTCCACCACCCGCTAATTATACTTATAAGCTATTATAGCGAGAAAGGGATTAATATTTTGTCAAATCGACTCTCTCTCGTACAAGAATCGTTCGACGACTTTCTAGTTAGAGACCGAAAACCATACAAAAATATGTATAATATTACATTGCAACTTAAAATATTTTAGAAGTTATGCTCTAAACTAGTATTTTCTTGCACTAATTTATTTAAATTTATGAAGTTTATTATTTATATTTTTTGGTTTGCCATCACTAGTGTTGCATAAATGTTGACGCAATTTTCAGTTTAATGTTTTTTCCTGTTTAGAGCCAAAAAAGTAAATACCTTATTAAAGGTGGCTCCATCCATTTGGAAATTATGTACAATTAGACTTGTGCGACGACGACAATTTATTTTTAAGGAACGGTTTTTCCTTTAATCTTTCGTATCCAGATATGTGCCGGTTTCCATAACGAAGCCCTTAAAAAACGGCTAATCTGTAGCGTTTTTCGCTTACTTTTTGTTTCGATTTGCGCAATTACATTTAGGCAAAAAACAATCAGTGCGATAAACACTTGGTTTTGAATGGCCCATTCACTTTGTCC